>CAYWRH010000028.1:0-31714 GCA_964460435.1 uncultured Desulfatiglans sp. | reverse complement strand
ATAAATTTTCATTAATGGTGATTGCTTCCTGATCACATACTTCGACACAGCTTTCACAGCCAAGGCATTCTTCAGCATTTACAGGCACAGATTTGCCGTCCTGCATCTCATATACATCAACAGGGCATACCTCAACACACTCTTCACACCCTTCGCATTTATCCTGATCTACTATTACATCGTAACCCATATAAATATCCTCCTATATGATTTATTAAAACTAACAATATCCTGCTGTTAATATTATTTATCAGCCATTTACACAGTCTGGAACTCATTAACAGAGACAAAATACCGTGTCAAGTCTTTTATCTTGCTCAAAAATGCTATTTTGAGTAAATATTGCCCCCCTATTTAAATAAAAAGATCGCAATAATTTCCCTTTTTTAAGTTTTAAGGGGTGTAGAGCATTACCAGGCATCTTGTTGTCTCATTGCCTGTATTCCTGAGTTTATGGGGTATCTCTGAATTATAGTGCATGCTCTCCCCGGTCTTCAGATTGGTTATCTTGTTGCCAAGGGTAAGCTCGAGGCTCCCCTCCATGACATAGATAAATTCCTCTCCCTCATGCTTGTAGGCAACAGGTTTATGATCCTGCCTGGCCTCTATGGTAATCATGAACCCCCTTAGGTGCTGGTTTTCAGCGCCGGGGGTTAAGGTCTGGTATGCATAGTTCTTTGTTCTTGTGATAAAGGCCTTTGCACGTTTGTCCTCTATCTGGGCCTTTTCCTCATCGCTCAGGAACGTGCCGGGGTCAACGCCAAGTGCACGGGAGAGTTTAAGAAGAAAGCTGACTGAAGGCACCATCTCGCCATTTTCAACCTTTTCAATAAATTCAGGGCTCTGGTCTGTTTTTTCGGCAAGATATTCCATTGTCCAGTCGTTCGATCTTCTGATCTTTTCAATCTTTTCGCCAAGGGCGGTTCCGGGCTTGCCCGCCCCGCCGGAGGTCATCGAATCAGCAATATCCCTCATGGTAAGCTGCTTTATACGGTTTGTAATAAGGGGCATTATTGTCTTTGCATCCGCCACAATGCCTGCATCAGCAACGCTAAACACAGGAGAAGCCGGGTCATGGTTTATGGCAACTATATATTCAGAGCCTGTTATGCCCGCAGTATACTGGACCGCTCCAGAAGTGCCTATTGTAAACAGGAGCTTCGGATGAACGGTTTTGCCGGTCTGACCTATCAGCCGCTCTTCATCCACCCAGTGATTGATTACAGGGGGCCTGGTTGCGCCTACCTCGCCTCCAATGGCCGCAGCAAGCCGCCTGACCATAGCAAACCCTTCAGCGGTTCCCACGCCTGCCCCGCCCACAACAACTATATCAGCATCCTCTAACTTCCTGTGCCCTTCCTGCGAGACCTCGTGAGACACACGTTTCAGATTCTTTGTGGCGATCTCACCGTTTATCTGTATTCTTTTTACCTCTCCGGGGTTACCCGCCTCAAGGCATGGTGAAAAAGCATTTGCAGGTATCGTCGCAAAACCTGTTATCTCAGGGTTCCCCCAGGTAAGCCTTGCCATTATCTCACCGCCCCACGAAGGGCACCCTGCTATTATTCGGTTATCCTCCATAGTGAATTCAACACAATCGGAAATTAGCCCTGCATCACAGTATGCAGCGCATGATGATGCAATCTCTCTTCCCATGTCAGAGAGGGGAAAGAGCACCATCCTGGGGGCCATCTCTTTTACAAGACCGGCTACAGCCATTGCATGGATATCGGGCCTGCAAAGAGAAAGGTCGCCATGTTCCACAATAAAAACAGAATCAGCTCCGTTTTTTACACTGATAGCGGATGCGTCATCAGGAGATATTCCCTTAATATGATTTAAAATATCTTTATCCCCTGTATCCATGAGCAGGGCAACGGTCTTTCCACATGTCATGCCTGCAAGAACTTTTGCGGCACCAATCAGATTAATACCCTCTTCAAAATGTTTCTTGTTCCTTAGATCTATATAAACCCATATATCGGCGGTTACTTTTTTCAACTTAGATACCCCCCGGCCTTTATTCTCTTTACAAGTTCATCGGCCTGCTCTTCCGGAGAGCCGTTTATAAACTCGCATCTCTTTTTCCTCTTAATCTTGCTCATCGATACAAGCCTTGTTGGTGAGCCTGATTCTCCAAGCCCATGTGAGGATATTTTAAGATCATTAAGAGAAAGTCTTTCAATCGGGGCATTTTTAAATGCCCTTTCCACCATTGACAGGGCTGCATCCCTCGGCTCTATGGCCCGCGGATGCACTGCTACAGCTCCGGGAAGCGTCATCACATATCCTTCCGAATACTCATCAATATTTCTTTCCATATTTAGCGTATCCCCTTCGCATACAATGCGCTTCACACCATTTATGAACGGTAAATCAAGAAGCACTGCCGTCTGGGAACCAACCTGGCCTGTATCACTGTCAGAAGACCTTGCGCCGAATATGACAAGGTCAAAGGGTGATAATTTTTTTATTGCCGCTGAAAGGGTTTTTGAGGTTGCCAAGGTATCAGACCCTGCAAATGCACGGTCAGTGACAAGGACAGCCCTGTCAACACCCATGGCAAGGGCCTCATAGAGTGCGATTGTGCCTGTTTCAGGCCCCATGGTAATGGCGGTTATCTTACCGCCTTCGGCCTCTTTAAGCTTAAGGGCCATCTCTATTGCCGGCCTGTCAAATGGGTTTAATATGCAGTTTTCCATTGTCCGCACCACACGGCCTTCGGGGGCGCTCGTCACAACGGATTTTATACAGATGATGATGTTAAGTGACATGAGAAAATATACCTAAAAAGTTTTATAAATTTTTACAATCATATTGGTTTTAAATATCTGGCACAAGGCGCCTATCCTTTACTTGTACTCCTCCAGCATGCTCCTTGCAATAACAACCCTGTGTATCTCGCTCGTGCCTTCATATATGCGGGTTACCCTTGCGTCCCTGTAAAAACGCTCCACAGGATAGGTCTTTATGTACCCGTACCCGCCGTGTATCTGAAGGGCCATATCAGTGACCCTGCTGGCTGCCTCTGAGGCATAGAGCTTTGCCATGGCAGATTCCTTTGAAAATGGCATACCCCTGTCTTTTTTGGCTGCGGCCCTGTATACCATAAGCCTTGCCGATTCAACTAAAGTTGCCATATCAGCAATCATGTTCTGAACTGACTGGTGCTGACATATGGGCACATTGAACTGTCTTCTCTCCTTGCTGTACTTTATCCCCTCTTCCATTGCTGCCTGTGCAATACCAAGCGCCTGTGCTGCAATGCCTATTCGGCCTGTATCTAGGGCAGCCAGGCCTATCTTCATGCCCATCCCCTCTTTTCCCAAAAGATTTTCTGCCGGAACCTTACAGTCATTAAGCCGTATTGAAGAGACCGGATTGGCGCGGTTACCTGAAAGCTCTTCAAGGTCCCCAATCTCAAAACCGGGAGTCCCCCTCTCAACAACAATAACGCTTAACCCCTTGTGTCCGGCAGATGGGTCTGTCTTGGTAAAGATAAGGCATATGTCTGCAACACCGCCATTAGTGATCATCACCTTGTTGGCATTAACAATATAATGGTCACCATTACGAATAGCGGTAGATTCAACGCCCGATGCATCAGAGCCGATATTGGGCTCGGTCAGGCAGAATGCCCCGATCTTTTCACCCCTTGCAAGGGGTGGAACCCATCTCTTTTTTTGCTCATCAGTTCCGAATGCAACAATTGGATATATGCCGACGCTGTTATGCACAGTAACGCAGAGACCAAGGCCTGAACAGACCCTGGATATCTCTTCTATTATAATACAGTAGGTGACTGTATCCATGGCAGCTCCGCCCAGCTCCTGCGGCGCCTGGATACCGAAGTATCCAAGCTTGCCCATCTTTTCCACCACTTCCCACGGGAAACGGGCCTCATGGTCTATATCCCTCGCTATGGGCTGAATCTCGCGCTCGCAGAATGAGCGGACAGAGCGCCTTACTATATTTTGTTTTTCATCTAGCAAAAAGTCCATTTAAAACATCCTAGTACTTGTAAAATCCCCTGCCTGTCTTTCTTCCAAGCCAGCCTGCCTCAACATATTTTCTTAAGAGCGGGCATGGCCTGTATTTGGAATCCTTGAAACCTTCATACAGGGTTTCCATGATGGCAAGGCATGTGTCAAGACCGATAAGGTCGGCCAGGGCAAGGGGTCCCATCGGGTGGTTAAACCCCAGTTTCAAAACGGTGTCAATATCCTCTGCTGTTCCGACACTGTGATAGAGGGCAAAAATCGCCTCGTTTATCATGGGCATGGCAACCCTGTTGGCAATAAAACCCGGATAATCGTTTGAAAGGGCCGGTGTCTTGTCAAATTTTTTCGTGAGTTCAAGCGTGATCTGATATGTTTCATCCGATGTGGCAAGGCCGCGGATGATTTCAACAAGCTTCATCACAGGCACAGGGTTCATGAAATGCATGCCTATAACCCTGTCCGGGCGGTTGGTCTTTGCGGCGATCCTGCCGATTGGTATGGAGGATGTGTTTGTGGCAAGGATAACGCCGGGCCTGCATATGCTGTCCAGATTTTTGAATATCCCGAATTTCAGATCTTCCTTTTCAGTGGCTGCCTCAACAACATAATCTGCACTAGCCATATCCTTGATATCTGTGCTCTTCTTAATTCTGCCTAAGGTTGCATCACGCACTTCCTTTGACATCTTTCCCTTTTCAACACTGCGGTCAAGGTTCTTTGTGATAGTTGCAAACCCTTTGTTTACAAACTCCTCGCTGATATCATTCATGATAACATTAAGCCCGCTCATTGCCGCCACCTGTGCGATACCGTTTCCCATCTGACCTGAGCCTATAACACCGAATGTCTTGATCTCCATTTTACCCTCCATATATTTTATCTGTTTACAATCAAAGCCACGGCCTCACCGCCACCCAGGCATAATGAGGCAAGCCCTGTTTTTTTATCCTGTTTTATCATCTCGTGGATAAGGGTTACAAGCACGCGGCATCCGCTTGCGCCTATCGGGTGCCCCAGTGCAACAGCTCCGCCATTAACATTTACCTTTGCCGGGTCAAGGCCGAGCTCCCTTATTACAGCAACAGAAGAGCCGCTGAATGCCTCGTTAAGCTCAATAAGGTCTATTTTATCAAGGGAGATGCCCTCCTTCTTTGCGCACTTGGGTATTGCATAGATCGGGGCAACAAGAACATACTTCATATCAATACCGTATGAGGCCTGTGCCCCTATGGTAGCAAGCACCCTGCAGCCCAGTTCATTTGCCTTTTCACGGGACATAACAACAACAGCAGCAGCGCCGTCGCTTATAATTGATGCATTGCCGGCAGTGCCCACACCATCCTTCTTGAATGCGGGTTTCATTTTAGATAGCGCTTCAAGACTTGTTTCCCTTGGACATTCATCCTCATCAAATATTTTTATATCACCCTTTTTCTGGGGTATCGGGACAGGCATGATCTCATCTTTAAACCTCCCGGACTTTATGGCATTTATAGCCCTCCTGTATGATTCAGCAGCAAAGCGGTCCTGGTCTTCCCTTGTGACATTGTACTTTTCCGAGCAGAGCTCATTTGACATGCCCATATGGAAATCATTCACAATATCCCACAGGCCGTCATGAACCATGTGGTCAATAAGCTGGCTGTTTCCCATCCTGTAGCCGGTGCGCGCCTTTTCAAGATAGTATGGGGCGTAGCTCATGCTCTCCATGCCGCCCGCCACCACAACATCTGCATCGCCTGCCTGTATGGCCTGGGCTGCAAGCATTACACTCTTGAGTGATGACCCGCACACCTTGTTTATAGTAAGGCTCTCTACCTCCCAGGGCATCCCTGCCTGCACAACCGCCTGTTTTGCAGGGTTCTGCCCGTACCCGCACGGGAGCACAATCCCCATGATCGCCTCATTTACAACCTTCTTTTCTATCCCTGCCCTCTTGACCGCCTCTTCAATTACAAGAGCGCCGAGTTTTGTGGCGGGAATCTCTCCCAGAGACCCATTGAATGCACCAAGGGCTGTCCTGACAGCGCTTACTATTACGACTTCCTTCATATCTTTTCTCCTTCTAATTTATTTGAGCCATTTGTTAATAGGCTATACTTTTACCAAATCTGAATCAATTAAACACTGGTAAGAATGTTATATATTCGTTTTAATTAGATATTTTAAGGCAGCGAGTATATGGGATTAGGATAAATGTGTCAATTACTGATTCAAATAAATTCAGGCATGGTGATTAAAAAAACAGGACAGGTTCTTCATATTACAGGCTGCTCTCATGGCGCTCAGCATGTGAGAAATCAGTCAGACCCTGCCCTGTTAGTTAATCTGGTTAAACCCCTACATGGCCCTTTTTGCCATAAATGTTACGGGCGGAGGAGTATTGCCATCAGGGCCGGCTGGCAATGAATAGGTCAGCTTAATGGTCTTTCCATAAAAGACACCCGTATAATTGGTGGTCATTTTATTACCCATAAAGTTGGATTCTATAGAAAAAGAGAAATTATTGCCCTCAATTTTACCATCTTTGATGAGCGTTTTTTTATTTCCAAACCCTTTATTTATAAATACCCCGGAAAGGGTTTCTCCCTCTTTTTTAAATTTATAGGTTACCTCCATTGGCCTTGGGTTCGGGCCTCCCATAGGGGGGAGAGATCCTTCCCATGTGCCCTCTATGCCTGCGTTGATGGCATCATCCTGCTCTTTCCAGTATTTTGCCTTTTCAGCATCAGGGGTTACATTGAACATCCCCTCAGTATATATCTTGTTAAGTATCTTGGCTGATCTTTCATGACCCATTTCTCCGGCATTTTCAAGCCATTTAAGGCATACATCAGACTCATATGTACCGCCCCAGCCGTTAAAACACATATACCCGACATTAAACATAGCAGATGTATCGCCCTTGTTGGCAAGTTCAATGTTTAAATCAAAGGCCCTGACCTTTGCTGGCTCAAAACCCTTTTTTGCAGCTGCGGTTATCATTTCCAGGCCTTTTGTGCCATCTGCTTCAACTCCCTGACCATTGACATACATTGCGCCAAGCATGGTCTGTGCCTCAGGGTTGTCCTGATCTGCAAGGGGGGCGAGTAATTCAAAAGCCTTTTTATAATCCTGATTTTTGATTGCCGTTTTTGCATCCTCAATGGGATCTGCAAATGAATAGGTGGTAAATAGTGTGCATACAAGCAGGGTTAATAGGGTGGTAGTTAATGATTTCATTTTAAATCTCCTGTTAGTCAAATTCGTTAAATATTAGGAATAAATACTGATGTTCTCTTTACATTAGTAATGATCCTGACCGGAAGCACTATTTATCAATCCAAAATGGTTTTGTCTATAGAATATTTCAAATTGACTTAACCCTGTTTAACTCATAGAATCAAAACAATAACAGTGGAAACAGTATTAACCTGTCAGCCTGATTTTATGTTTTATGATAACCCTAAACAATACCCATTCAACAGGAGTTCATCCCATGCCGGAAGATAAAAAGGATAAAAAGGATTATATCGCCCAGAAAGAAATCTCAAGACGTGATTTTCTGGTTACAGGAGGTGCTGTTGCTGCCGGCACACTGATAACCGGAACAATGGCAAAGGCCGATGAAAAAAAGGTCTCTTACCCTGTATCCAGAGGTTACCTTGTTTATGACACTAAAAAATGTATAGGATGCACAACATGCATGCTTGCCTGTTCTCTAACCCATTACGGTGTGCAGAGCCTTTCCCGTTCACGCATCCAGATCATACAGGATTCATGGGGAAAATTCCCGGATGATATCAAAATGGCGCTGTGCAGGCAGTGCAAGGTGCCGGTATGTGTCCAGAACTGCCCGGTAGGCGCAGCATTTATAGATACTGAAAACGGCAATGTAAGAAGAATAGAGAGCAGCAAATGTATCGGCTGCAAGACCTGCATTGCCATGTGTCCGCAGCAGCCTCACCGCACTGTATGGGTGGAAATAAATGGCAAATGGAGATCATCCAAATGTGATTTATGCATAGACACCCCCTGGTGGGATGAAAAGGGCGGCCCCGATGGAAAGCAGGCATGTGTTGAGGCATGCCCAGTACAGGCCATCAAATTTGTATCCGAGATGCCTGATCAGAAGGAGACAGAGGGGTATGATGTAAACCTGAGGAATGATCACTGGTACAATCTTGGTCTGGTCGACAGGAGCGAGATAGTGCCAAAAATGAGCCTTGAATGGCCCAGCATGGAGGAGGGTGAAGAATGATGAAGGGCGGATATACAGGAAAGATACTGAGGGTAAACCTTACCGATAGGACAATAGGCAGGATAGATACAGAAAAATATGCGGAGTTCGGCGGAGGCCACGGGATAGGTTCTGCCATATTCTTTGATCTTGTGGGTGACGAGCTTCCCTTTGAGGCATTTGACGAGAGGAACCTTATTATAATAATGACCTCCCCCTTTTCCGGCACATTCATGCCCGGTTCAGGCAGGTGTGAGGTGCAGGGGCTTGCCCCGATGCTCTACCCCATAGAGTGGTTCGGCCACAGCAACTTTGGCGGAAGGTTTACTGCCCAGCTAAAGTTTGCAGGGTGGGACGGTATTGTGGTTGAAGGGGCATCAAGTGAACCTGTCTGGATTAATATCATAAATGATGATGTAAAGATAGAAAGCGCCAGAGGCATCTGGGGCATGGATACATGGGACACCCAGCAGGAGATATCACGCCGTGTAATAACCGACACAAATTACAAGTGGGGCGAATGGGCTGAATTATCCAAAAATCAGTATACCACACAGGTGCCTGCGGTTGTGTGCTGCGGCCCTGCGGGTGAGAACAGGAGCAGGTTGGGCGCTCTCCTTCATGGCCCGGGTTCACAGGCTGCCCTGTGCGGGTTCGGCGGGGTATTCGGGTCAAAAAACTTAAAGGCCATAAGCGCCATAGGCACAGGCGATATACCGATTGCAGACCCAAAGGCATTCATGGAGGCAAGGCTGTGGTTCAGAAAATTCCAGTGGAACGCTGATAACCCCAGAGAGGCAGAGAGGTTTGGAAAGGGGGGGCCATATTCACTTATAAGCGGGCGTCCTAGCGGTGGCAACACACTCAACCGTGAATTTCCCCTTACCCCTGCAAGGGCAGCAGCATGCGCCTCATGCCCCAGGGGGTGCCGCATGCGTCTTGCTACCGGTGACACAAATGAATCTGTATGCGCAGGGACTCTTACAGTCAATGTGAATGGCTCATTAAAATTCACACGCCAGGGAGGAGACCTGATGCACAGATATGGCCTGGGCCACTGGCAATTAATGCCGCTTATGAGCTATGTTGATACCCTTAACAAAAAAGGGATACTTGGAAAGGGAAAGGAGATAGATACAAACCTGCCATTTGACTTACAGGGGAGTTACACCTATGTAGAGGCGCTTATGAGGCAGATTGCCACACGGGAAGGGATAGGCAATGACCTCGCAGAAGGTTGTGCAAGGTTTGCCAAAAAGATCGGCAGGTATGATATGGATGTTAACAGCGGCGTTCTCTCCCTTGCCTACTGGGGAACCGCAGTACATTACGACCCTGTGATAGAGGCAGAATGGGGCTATGCCTCAATATTAGGAGATCGTGACCTGATGCTTCACATGATGTCCAATTATCCCCTCCACTGGATGGTGCTCACAGGCGACCCCTACCTTACAGCAGAAGAGGCGGCAAAACTATACACTGATGCAATGGTGCCATACCAGGGAGACCCATTCATGGTTGATCACAGCGACGGGCCAACCGGGATATATTCAGATTCAAAGGTGAAACAGGTTGCATGGATCAAACACTATGAAAAATTCTGGATCGGAGCAGGAGGCTTCTGCGGCTGGCGCTGGCCAATGTGCATTACCAACAATACTGAAGACAGGCGCGGGCCAACACCGGAGGCAGAACCCAGGTTCTGGAATGCGGTTACAGGAAATAACCTTACCTTTGCCGACTACATGGAACTGGGGCACAAGATCTACACCCTTGACAGGGCCATATGGGTGCTGCAGGGAAGACACCGTGACATGGAGGTGTTCCCTGACTATATCTATGACATGCCCACCAGGGGCGAGGGCATGCCCATGTACATTGATGGCAAGTGGAAATATGCGACAGGCAAAGGGCGCAAGCTTGACAGAAAAAAGATGGAGGATTTCAAGACAAGGTTCTATAAGTTTGAAGGGTATAACCCGGAAAACGGTTACCCCACACGGGACACCCTTCTAAAGATGAACCTTGGCAGGGTGGCCGATGCGCTCAAGAAAAAAGGGAGACTGGGCTGATTAGACCCTTTGAGGCATTAACTCATAAATCTTTTAAACCACAGAGGGCACGGAGAACACGAAGAAAAACTAGAAAATACTCTGTGAGCTCCCTGACCCGCCATAGCCTTGGCGACGGCGGCTGTGTCTCTGTGGTGAACCCTGTTTATGCGCCAAGCAGCTTTTTTATATCAGGCTCAGTATGGTCAAACCTTACATGGATAGTATGATCGCTAAGCACAGGATAGCCTATACCTGATATTATACCAACTGGCTCTATCTCCCTTGATGAGCCATCCGCAGGTATCTTTAATTTCACCTGTAATTTTGCGCCCAGGATTTTATGAGAAACCTCATTTGACAACTTGAAAGAAAAGGCCAGCCCGCATTCAGAAATATCCGAAAGCATCGCCACGAAAGGCTTTCCCGCTGGGGCGCCTGAACTATTGAGCAGTTGAGCGCCAACCTTTCCGGAGATCTTAATCCTTTTGTTAATCCTGCGGTCTACTCCCTTTTTCTCAAGAAGAGAGAAAATATCACCGGATTTTGCACAATATGCCCTCACCTTATTTTCCAGGTCAGGGGATGAATCGATCCATTTGGCCAGATTTTCCCGGCCCACTGTGCGCAGCTTTATCTGCGTACGGGCCTTGAGGGTAAAGGTTCTGTAGGCAGTTGCATAAAAAAAGGTATCTTCACCGGCAATATCAGCGGGTTTAAGGGTTTTTAACACCAGCTCCTCACCATCCTTTACATAAACCATCTTTGCCTCACCCTGATCAACAAAGTATAGATCATTATCTCTTTCACCAATGGAAAAGATCACCTGACCTTCATCATATGTCTTTACCTTCGTAGAAAAATAGAGGGTATTGGCCTCCTCAGCGCTAAGTGTGCTGTACAACGCTGCCCATGTTTCATGATGGGCAGCATCAATGGAACTGCTCTTTTCCTGGTCAATGATATCAGCAGACTGGGTGATTTCATGAAGGGCAATAGGAGCCACCTCCATAAGCCTGTCACGCAGGGCCTCTGCCTTGATAAAATCCCTTTTCTTTGCGCACTCCTTAATCAGGTTGAATAATGCCTTTACCGCCTCGTCCCTGTTGCCTTCGCTTAAATACCTTTCTATCATCTGTTCCTGCTGCAATACCGGATCCATGCTCTGCCTCCTCCATTAAAAGGATATCCTTTGAAATAGCGATATAAGCCAAAAGTAGATAAGGTTGTCAGGTTAATATATTAAAAGGCACCAATAATTTGCCCTTAATGATACGGTGCGGTGATACTGTGTATCTGATTATAAATGAATAAAGAGAGAAAGACCAATAAAAAAAGCCTGAAGCCTTTATTTAAAAGGGCTTCAGGCTTTGACTAAAAATTGATTATTTCCAGGCTATATGCAGCCATTCCTGCACAACCGGCGAGTACTTGACTATTACCGGGCTGAAAACGATGCTGACCATGCTCATAAGCTTGATCAGGATATTAAGTGACGGCCCGGATGTATCCTTGCACGGGTCACCAACAGTGTCACCTATTACCGCTGCCCCGTGAACCGGGTTCTTTGAACCGTCAGGCAGCTTCTTGCCGCCGTAATTGCCAGATTCAATATACTTCTTGGCATTATCCCAAGCGCCGCCGGCATTGTTCAGCATTGTGGCAAGCACAAATCCGCAGGCTGACACACCGCCCAGCAGACCTATAACCCCGCCAACCCCTAGTATAAGGCCTGTAAGAACAGGGGCAATGATCGCCATGAGGGATGGCACAAGCATTTCATGCTGGGCGCCGGCAGTTGAGATGGCAACGCAGCGCGCATAGTCAGCGGTCTCTTTGCCGGTCATGATGCCTGGCATTTCACGGAACTGACGACGAACCTCTTCAACCATCCTTCCTGCAGCGCGTCCAACCGCCTTCATGGTCATGGCGCAGAATACAAAAGCCAGCATACAGCCGATAAATACCCCGGAAAGAACAAGGGGGTTCATCAGATGGGCGCTGTAGATATCAACAAGTGAGAGTATATCAAGCTTATCTACGGTATCTTTTGTTAATCTAGTGGCGCCTATAACAAAATCGCCAGATGCATATACAAAATGGTGCAGCCACATCTTTACCTCTTCAATATATGCTGCAAGCAGTGCAAGGGCTGTCAGTGCGGCAGAGCCTATTGCAAAACCCTTTCCAGTAGCGGCTGTTGTGTTGCCCAGGGCATCAAGCGCATCTGTACGCTCACGCACCTCATGTGGAAGCCCTGACATCTCTGCATTGCCGCCTGCATTGTCAGCTATGGGGCCATAGGCATCAGTAGCAAGTGTTACACCGAGTGTGGAAAGCATGCCAACCGCAGCAAATGCTATGCCATAAAGGCCATGCATGAAACTAGAAAAACCGCCGGAGAATGCAAAGGCTAAAATAATGCCTAAAATAATGGTCAAAACCGGAAAACCGGCAGAAAACATGCCTGTTGCCAGACCGTCAATAATGGTTGTTGCAGGCCCCATAACCGCCTGCCCCGCAAGCTCTTTAGTCGGCTTGTAATTGCTGGAGGTGTAATATTCTGTGCTCTGGCCTATAATAACGCCTGCGGCGAGCCCTGCGATAACAGAACCGAACATGCCCCATGAGATCATCCCGTTGGCCGCCATGATGGCAACAGCAATCAGCACCAGTATTGAACTGCCAAGGGTGCCTGTCAGAAGCGCATTAAGCAGGTTCTTCTGTGTTGCGCTTTCCTTGCAGCGAACCATGACTACGCCTACGATCGACATGATATTGCCTATGCCTGCAATGATCATGGGGGCGATTACCAGTGACAATCCCTTGGAAAGAGACGCCCCGGCAGCCTCATTTACCGCTATAGAAGCCCCTATGGCTGCTGTTGCCAGTATTGAGCCGCAGTATGATTCATAAAGGTCAGCGCCCATGCCGGCCACATCGCCTACATTGTCGCCCACGTTATCTGCTATGGTTGCAGGGTTGCGGGGATCATCCTCAGGAATCCCGGCCTCAACCTTGCCAACAAGGTCTGCTCCGACATCGGCTGCCTTTGTAAAGATACCTCCTCCAACGCGGGCAAAGAGCGCCTGAGTTGATGCGCCCATACCGAATGTCAGCATGACGATGGTAATCTGAACCAGCTTTTCCGCATCGGTTAAACCGGCCTTTACAAACTGAAGGCCAAGAAAGTTGAGGCCGGTCTGCATATGTTCCACTGTGTAGAACAACTTATCCAGGATGATATACCAGAGAGATATATCCAGAAGCCCGAACCCAACAACGACCAGCCCCATTACAGCGCCTGAACGGAAAGCCACGGTTAATCCTGCGTTAAGGCTTTTTGAAGCAGCCTGCGCAGTGCGGTTGGATGCAGAGGTAGCTGTCTTCATGCCTAAAAAGCCGCATAACCCTGAAAAGAAACCGCCGGTCAGGAATGCGACAGGCACAAAGGGATTCTGCACACCAAGGTATGCCAGTATGGTCAGGATTATTACCAGCACGATAAATACCTTTCCCACTGTCTTGTACTGCTTTACAAGATATGCCATGGCTCCCTGCTTTACATATCCCGCAATCTCTTTCATCTTTGGACTACCCTCATCAGCGGCCATGACCTGTTTGTAGTAAACCCACGCAAACACCAGCGCCAGGATACTTCCCAGCGGTGCAAGCCACCACACGAGTGGTGTAAAATTCATTTCACCCATATAAACCTCCTTAAAAATTCTTCATTAACATACCATTACGGTTTCATATAAAACATTACTGTTTACTTTTAAATATTACTCATAATTTCAACCGGATAAAACCACATTAATATATTGTTGTCAAAATATATTTGATTTGACACATTTAACAGTTAAATCAATTTAAAGAAACATACCCCTCCTTATTTAAAAACTTCAATAAATCCCCAAGACTATTTATTCAATTAATAAATTTGCAGCTTTTTAACAGGAGATTTATTTTTTTTCTAGCTATTAAATATATCTTTTTCTATATTACGCTGGGTATTGTGGTTTCCAGACTTTTTCCGCACATCGGCTTTAAGTTTAATGCTTGCTATACTTTTTATAATATGCCGCAGAGCGCCAAATCATAGCGCTACAGCAGTGATCATGGAAACAAGAGGAAAATTCCTTTGACTTTGCATATCACTTTTTAATGCTTATAAATATTGCGACTGTAGAACCAATGTGTTAACTTTGATCAAATAATTAAAACTAAAAACTGATGACGATCTGAGAGCTACTCATATGGCAAAAGATTTTTATGAAATACTTGGCGTTAAAAGGGACTCATCCCAGGAGGATATTAAAAAGGCATACAGGAAGCTTGCCCGTAAATGGCACCCTGATATCAACCCCGGCAACAAGGATGCGGAGTTAAAATTCAAGGATATCTCTGCTGCCTATGACTGCCTCGGCAATGCGGAAAAGAGAAAGCTCTATGATGAATTCGGGGCAGACAGCCTGAACTCCGGGTTTGATGCAGAAAAGGCCCGTGAATATAAAAAATGGGGCGCTTATGAGCAGCAAGGCGCCTCAAGCCGCGCTTCATCCGGAGGATGGTCTGAGCAGGATTTCGGAAGGTATCAGAGTTATGAAGACCTGTTCGGTGATCTGTTCAGCTCAAGAGGCAGGGCTGGTCATGCTGGTTACGATTTTCGAGGCAGCATGTCCTCTAAGGGAAGGGATATGGAGCATGAGATGGATATTGACCTTATCTCCGCCCTTAGGGGCTTTGAGACAGAGCTCGCCATGCAGAAGATGAAACCCTGTGATCTGTGCAACGGGTCTGGCATTGACCCCAAAGCGGGCATGACCAAATGCACTGCATGTAAAGGTTCAGGAAGGCTTAATGTGGCCGATGGCCCGATAAATTTCACCAGGGAGTGCCCCAAGTGCCATGGTCATGGCAGCACTGGCAAACCATGCCCCCGATGTTCAGGCCAGGGGCAGGTTTATGATACTGAAAGAATAAGGGTGACTATACCAAAAGGGGTAAAAGAGGGAAGCAGGGTGAGGGTTGCAGGAAAGGGGGAACCGGGTTTTAATGGCGGTGAACCCGGAGACCTGTACCTTATTATACATATAAAACCACATAAGACCTTGCGGCGTGAAGATGATGACCTGCTCCTTGAGGTGCCTGTTACAGTAAACGAGGCTATCTCCGGGGCCACCATTTCTGTACCCACCATAGACGGTACAGTAAACCTGAAGATCCCGGCAGGCAGCCAGAGCGGCCAGAGCCTGAGGCTTAAGGGGAAGGGGGCTTATAATCTCAAGACAGGCGCAAGAGGCGATATGATGGTAAAGCTTGTTGTAAAGGTTCCAAAGGGAGATAATGAAGAGGTTAAAAGGGCAGCCAAAACCCTTGAATCATATTACAGGGAGGATGTAAGAAAGGATTTGAAACTGTAAATGAGACTATTTCATGCTTTCTTTAAACTGGCTGGCCAGCTCCTCCAGGATAGCATCAAACTGTCTGCGCATCTGAATCATGTTCTCCCTCATCCTGAGAATAACCTCCACACCCGGAAGATTAACATCCATATCTTCCATGAGCACCTTTATTAGGCGCAGCTTTTCAAGCTCAATTGCAGAAAAGCGCTTTACAGGCTGTTCATCAGAGCATTCGGGGCATACTATCTCTTCCTCCTCAAGGTATGAAATAGTGCCCTCATCCATATTAAAGATTTCAATTACTTCAGAGAGTGTCCAGTATTCTTTTGTCATATATACCTGTTTCTTACTAATATATCTGCTATGATAATATGAAACTATCCTAAAGAAATCAATAACCCTGTAAATCAGGGCACAAGCCAGACAGCGCAGTCTTTGGCATTGGCAATTATATAACTTGATACACTGCCCATAAAGAAGGAGTCATTTACCCCCCTTCTCCCGACAATAAGGGTGCCGCAGCCATGTTTTTTTGTGTTTTTTACAATGGTTCTCCCTATGCTAATCCTGCTTTCCACCTCAAGTATATGAACCTGGCTTTTCTTTAGCCCTGCATCAGTTAACAGCTTTTGTGCGCGGGCGTAAAAACTTTCAATACACAATTTGTCGCCTCGCGCAATGATCTCCTCCATCATGTCGCTATTCTTTTTAAAATCAATGGCGCAGTAATCCCTGAGCCTGGGTGTAACATGCATGAGGGTAATATCAATGGATGTATTTCCTGAAAACATGAAAGAGGCATAATCAACAGCAACAAGAGAAGATTCAGAGCCATCTACTGCCAGCATCACCTTTTGCGCATTAATATCGCCTCCAACTGCCCATACAGGTATTGTATCCGTAAACTCAATAATGCTGTTTGAGGTACTTCCGGTAAAGGCCTCGGTAAACTTTGATGTCCCCCTGTTGCCCACAACAACAGCATCGCATATGGTCTGTTTTGCATAATCAAGGATCTCCTTTGAGGTGCCCTTAAGCGCAGGAAGAGAGACTTTCTCTATGAGTTTTTTATTTATCCCGAGCTTGATCATTATCTCCATTGATTCGTCCAGTATCTTCATGGATTGTCTGTGGTTTCTCTCGGCAAGCTCCTTTAACCCTGCCTTTGCCTTAGGGTCTGTGTGGGATTCCTGGATAAGAAAGTCCGATATTTTGGGCTGGATATTGATAAGGACATAGTGCATGCCCTTAATGATTGAACACAGGTCAATACAGTATTCAATGGCCCTTCTTGAATGTATGCTTCCGTCTACGGCTATAAGTATCTTCTTTTCCATGACTGCTCCTCTCTGACTGGCTTCAAATTGACATTATGCGATAAGGCCACTCTCTTGTGATGAATAGGCTAAAGGATATCGGAAACAGCTCTCCTGGTCAATACAAAATGGCTGAAAGGAGGTGGTTGTCAGCCCTTGAACCCTGTAATGGCCGCACCGAGAAGGCCTGCATTATTATTGAGGATCACGCTGACAGGGATTTTATTCATTAATTCCTTGAACCTGCCCTTGGCCGTAAAAGCCTTCATAAAGGTATCCTCCTCTATTCTCCAGATTAACTTGGGCGGAATGCCCCCGCCTAAATATACCCCGCCCTTTGTAAGGCCAGTAAGGGCAAGATTTCCTGCGGCTCCCCCAAGGATAGATAGAAAGAGATCTATTGTTTTGAGACACAGCCTCTGCGCCCTTTCACTTGCCATCTCATTTATTACCTTTGCAGGGTCACCACCTCTTAATTTTGATGAGAGCCAGCGGGGTTCGCTGTATTTGCCCGTGGATTTAAGGTAATCATAAATGTTAAGTATACCCATGCCAGAGATTATCCTTTCAAGACTAACATGCTCATATCTATTCCAGAGAAACCTCAGGAGCCCTGCTTCCAAATCGTTATTGGGGGCAAAATCTACATGCCCTCCTTCTGACGGCACAGCCACATAGCCCTTTTCACTGTAGATCAGAAGCGCCTCTCCGAGGCCTGTCCCGGGGGCAATAACAGAGATGTTGCCATTTTTTTCAGGCCGGGCATGATTGATAACATGAATTTCCGATGTCTTAAGGTATGGGACAGCGGCTGCCATTGCGCTAAGGTCATTAATAAGCCTTACATCTTCCATGCTGAATATCTTCTTAATCTTTGCTGCATTCACTGTCCACGGGAGATTGGTGGTTTTGCACAGACCTTTATCAACCGGGCCGGCAACTCCGAAACATGCCCTTTTTACCACGTAGCGGTTTTTAGAAAAAAATAATCCTATTATCTCTTCAATGCCATTGTAACCCCTGCTCGGATAATCTTTAAAGGCCTTCATGAGGGGCCGCCTTTTGCCCATGACAAAGATGCCCAGGCTGGTTTTGGTTCCCCCTATATCACCTGCAAGGATATATTCTTCCTCTGCCTTTACACCCATTTTCCCCTGCGCCTTGAGCCCTGTGGCTTTATACATAATATAGATATCTCCTCTATCCCTATAAATCCATCATATATGATTTTCCGGACATCGCTTTAAATATATAGATTAATCATGTTAAATCAACAGAAAGATATTGTTGCGCTTATGTTTGACATTTAACAATATAGTATCTATGTTGACAGGGCTTTTAATACCGAATATCTCGGGATTAGCGTTTTTAATAAAAAAGGAGTTAACATGAATATCAGCGATAAGGTTTTTGTGGCATTCGATTACAGACTCACCCTTGATTCAGGGGAAGAGGTGGATAAATCTCCTGCCGGGAAACCCCTTGGTTTTATAACAGGGGCGGGGCAGATCATCCCCGGGCTTGAAAGCAAGATGATGGGTATGGCTGTGGGCGAGAAGGCAAAGATCAGCGTGGAACCTCAAAATGCATACGGGCTTATCAATCCCGAATTGTATCAGGAGATAAGGCGCGATCAGTTTCCGGCGGATATTGAGATAAAACCGGGCATGACATTTCAGAGCCACGGGCCGCAGGGGCCAATGATTATAAAGGTTAAAGAGGTAAAAGGTAATGACACAGTGGTAATAGACCTGAACCATCCCCTTGCAGGAGAAAGGCTCCACTTTGATATCAATATTGCCGAGGTGCGTAATCTTACCCCTGAAGAGGCTGAAGGTCTCTTTTCATCATGCGGAAGTTGCTGCGGCTCTAAAGAATCAGATGGATGCGGCTCCGGCGGATGCGGATCAGAGGGTTCATGCTGCCATTGATACCTTTATATCTCTATTGCCATAATTAATCTCAAATATAAAAGAGCACTCCCTTATGGCCGTTTTAAGCCTGCTTGATGTAAGCATAAGTTTTGGCGCTCCGCCCCTTCTCGACAGAGTTAACCTTCAGGTTGAAAAGGGAGAAAGGGTCTGTATCCTTGGCAGAAACGGCGAAGGCAAAAGCACCCTTTTAAAACTCATAGGCGGCCTCATTAAGCCTGACAGCGGAACCATCTCCATTCAGAAAGGGCTCTCACTATCCGGACTATCGCAGGATCTGCCACAGGGTCTTTATGGCACAGTGCATGAGGTTGTTTCTGGCGGTTTAACCGGGGTTGCAGAGCTTCTTGAAGAGTACCGCCGGCTTTCAAAAAGGATAGCGCTGCATCATGATGAAGCAATACTGAAAAGGATCACGGATATCCATGAAAGGCTGGACAGGCTCAACGGGTGGGAGGCAGGCCGGATGGCTGATGAGGTGATTACCAGGCTGTCACTTGATCCTGACAAATCCTTTTCTTCTCTCTCTGTTGGCTTTAAACGCAGGGCGCTCCTTGCAAGGGCGCTTGTCAGCAAACCCGATCTCCTGCTTCTGGATGAACCGACCAACCACCTTGATATCCCCTCAATAGCATGGATGGAGGATTTTCTGGAAAAAACCCAAAGCACCATCATCATTGTTACCCATGACAGGATGTTTTTAAAGAAACTCGCCACACGTATAATAGAGATTGACAGGGGTAATATCCTGAACTGGGCATGCGGGTACAGCGAATTTCTGAAAAGGCGTGAGGAGGTGCTGGAGACAGAGGAGATTCACAGAAATGAGTTCAGACGAAAACTGGCACAGGAAGAGGAGTGGATCAGAAAAGGGGTAAAGGCGCGGCGCACAAGAAACGAGGGGCGGGTCCGCGCATTACTAAGAATGAGGGAAGAGCAGGGCAGATGGCGAATGAAATCAGGGGTCGCAAAAATCACACTTCAGGATGCTTTATCTTCAGGTAAACTTGTTATTGAGGCAACCGGCATCAGTCACGGCTTTGATGGCAAAACTGTAATAAATGATTTTTCAACCGTGATAATACGCGGTGACAGGATAGGCGTAATAGGCCCAAATGGCGCTGGCAAGACCACACTGCTTAAAATACTTTTAGGAAAGATAGCGCCTGACAAAGGATCTGTAAAACATGGCACAAATCTCAAGATAACCTATTTTGATCAACTCAGGGAGGAGCTTGATGAGAATGCCACAGTGGAGGCCAGTGTTGCAGACGGCAAGGAGACTGTAATAATCAATGATACACCCAGGCATATTATAGGTTATCTTAAGGAGTTCCTGTTTACGCCGGAGAGGGCAAAGAGCCCAGTCCGCACCCTTTCAGGAGGGGAGCGCAACAGGCTCCTCATAGCAAAGCTGTTTGTCAGGCCATCAAACCTCCTTGTGCTTGATGAACCGACAAACGACCTTGATATGGAGACCCTTGAACTCCTGGAAGAACGGCTTTTGGATTATAAAGGCACCATAATCCTTGTGAGCCACGACCGTGCCTTTTTAAATAATGTTGTGACAAGCACTATTGTATTTGAAGAAAATGGCAAGATAGCAGAATACCCTGGCGGATATGATGACTGGATTTCCCAGAGGCCAATTCAATTAAATCCGAAGGCGCCATTAAAAACAACCCCTACAGTGAAACAGCAGGTAAAAAGGGAGCAGCCTCGCAGACTCAGTTACAAAGAGGCAAAGGAGCTTGAAGGGTTGCCCCCTGCCATAGAGAAACTGGAACAGGAACAGGCATCTCTTTATGAACAGATGGCAGACCCTGACTTTTACAGGAATAATGGGGAGCAGATAGCAGGGGCAAAGGCAAGGGTAGAACAACTCAAGAACGAACTGGATGAAATCTACAGGCGCTGGGAAGAGCTGGAAATGATTAAAGAGAAATCTTCCTGACTATAAAATTGCCGCTTTTATCATTCTATAATCTGCCTGTATTGGTGCAGGGGCAGGCCTAAATGCCTGCCCTGTGATGCCGGTTCACAACCCAAATGCCGGGCGGAGACGCTGGTCCGCCCATGCGGGATTAACACTCAATAGAAACAATCAAATCCTCTATGCATCTGTTTTAACAATCCTGATCCATAAGGATAAGGGGCAGCCTGTCAGCGACCAGGAGCCCTTTTTTTGTAGGGGTAACAGAATCACCTGTTATCTTTACATGCCCTGTGGATTCAAGCCTTTTTACGGCCTCCATTGCACCAGGGATCTCTGCAATAATATCCTTTTTTATGCCCTCCCCTGTCCTTAGGCCAAGCGATATTATTTCAAGAAGCTCCTGTTCAATGGATAGCTCCTCTGAACCTTCAACAGGCATTAATCCGGCTTTAATATCTGTACAGTAGTTTTTGACAGAGCTATAATTCCACCACCTCTTTTTACCGTTAAATGAATGGGCAGATGGACCAAGGCCAAGGTAGGGTATGCGGTGCCAGTACTTCATATTATGCCTTGACCGGAACTCAGTGCCTTTGGCAAAGTTAGAGACCTCATAATGCAGGTAGCCCGTTTTTTCCAGGAAGTCTGATGTTTCAAGAAAAAATGCTGCCGCAGCATCTTCGCCGAGATCAGAGAGTTTGCCCTTTTTCTTCATGGCATTAAAGGGTGTTTTGCCCTCTATTGTAAGCTGATAACATGATATATGTTCCGGGCTTAATTCTAGTGCCCTTTCAAGGTTCTTTAGCCACCCGTGAATGGATTGATCCATAAGGCCATAGATAAGGTCTATCCCTACATTATTAAAACCTGCATCCCTTAGGGAATGAAAGGCCATTAGAGAATCGGCGGCGCTGTGCCTTCTCCCCAGAAATTTAAGGTCATTATCATTAAATGACTGAACACCCAGGTTTACACGGTTGATACCTGCCTTTTTTATCCCTGTGATCTTTTCATGGCTCATATCCCCCGGGTTTGTCTCAATGGTGATCTCTGCCCCTACGGCAATTTCAAAATTGATCCTTGCTGTATCAATGATCCCGGTAATCACATCTGACCCAAGCAAGGAGGGGGTGCCCCCTCCAATGTAGATGGTATCAAAGGAGGTAAATGTCTTTCTGTATATATTCATTTCCATTTTCAATGACTCAATGAAACTTTTGACAAGGGCGGTTGATGCAATGGAATAAAAATCACAGTATGGGCACTTTGATATGCAAAAGGGGATGTGAATGTAAAGACCAGAGGGTGGCGTTGGTACCTTTTCGTGAGTTTGTTCCTGTCCGGCCATAGGGATCTAAATGAAATGGCGCAGGGCGCAGGGCGCAGGGCGCAAGGAAAAGGCATTCACCCTGCGCCTTGAGCCTTGTGCCTTGAGCCTGATGTTAAATGCACTATTTTCCATTTTGCCTCTATAGCTTCAGTAAATGAAAAAGATGGGTTGGCTAATCATTATCCGACTTAAACACCGCTACAAAGGCGCTCTGGGGGATAGAGACAGAGCCTATCATCTTCATGCGTTTCTTTCCCTTTTTCTGTTTTTCAAGGAGTTTACGTTTACGTGTAATATCGCCGCCGTAACACTTGGCTGTAACATCCTTCCTGAAGGCATTTACTGTGCTGCGGGCTATTATGGTGCCGCCTATGGCGCCCTGTATAGCGATCTTAAACATGTGTCTCGGGATCTCTTCCTTAAGCTTTTCACATGCATGCAGGGCCCTTTCCCTTGCCCTCTCCTTGTGCACTATCTGGGAAAGGGCGTCCACCCTTTCTGAATTAACCAGTATATCAAGCTTGACAAGGTCATTTTTCCTGTAATCAAGCATGTCATAATCAAACGAACCATACCCCTGGGTAACGGTCTTGAGCCTGTCATAAAAGTCATAGAGTATCTCAGCCAGAGGCATATCAAAATTGATCTCAACCCTGCCCTGTGTGGGGTAGTTGAATCTGGCGTTTTCACCCCTGCGTTCAAGGCAGAGGTCCATTACAGCGCCCATGTAGCGCTCGGGTATCAGGATGCTCGTCTTAATGTAAGGTTCAAATGCGGCTTCAATGGTTGCAGGGTCCGGGTAATAGAGGGGATTATCCACCTTTACAATATCACCATTTGTCAATTCAAAATGGTATTCAACCGATGGCACAGTCATGATGATGGACTGGTCATACTCGCGTTCAAGCCTCTCCTGTACTATCTCAAGGTGCAGAAGCCCTAAAAACCCGCACCTGAAACCCATGCCAAGGGCGGCTGATGAATCTTTCTGGTAAATAAAGGCCGCATCATTCAGCTTGTATTTTTCAAGTGAATCGGAAAGCGACCCGTAATCATCTGAACTGATAGGATAGATTGAAGAGAAGACAACCGGTTTTGCCTGCTTGAACCCTGCAAGCGGTTCGGGCGCAGGGTTATTATCGAGTGTAATCGTATCCCCGATGCTTGTATCGCTTACAGTCTTGATCCCTGCAATAATATAACCGACATCTCCTGCTGACAGAGATTTGACCGGCTCCTTTTTTATGCCGAACCTGCCCACCTCTTCGACCCTGTAGGTTGCCTTATTGGACATAAACCTGATTACATCGCGGGCCGCGAGTTTACCTGAAAAGAGCCTGATGCTCACGATCGTACCCCTGAAGGAATCGTACTGGGCATCAAAGATAAGGGCCTTCAGGGGGCCTTCAGGGTCACCCTTTGGGGCAGGGACATATTTTGTTATGGCCTCAAGAACTTCATCAATACCTATACCCTCCTTTGCAGAGCAGAGGATTGCCATATCAGAGTCAAGCCCAAGGTCTACCTCAATCTGCTCCTTTACCTTTTCGATATCCGCTGAGGGGAGGTCAATCTTGTTTATTACAGGTATAATTTCAAGATTCTGCTCAATGGCTGCATACATGTTAGCGAGTGTCTGCGCCTCAACACCCTGCGATGCATCAATGAGAAGCAGGGCGCCCTCGCATGCTGCAAGCGCCCGTGACACCTCATATGAAAAGTCCACATGACCAGGTGTATCAATGAGGTTAAGCTCATACTCTTCGCCGTTTTTAGCTGTATAGGGGAGGGTTATGGCCTGGCTTTTTATGGTAATGCCCCTTTCCCTTTCTATGTCCATGTTGTCCAGAAGCTGATCCCTGAACTGACGGTCATCCACCTGGCCTGTGTACTGGATAAGTCTATCCGCAAGGGTTGACTTGCCGTGATCAATATGTGCTATTATGCTGAAATTTCGTATATTTTTCATTTTTCAATCATTATTCTTTCTGACTTTTCAACTAATGTATTCTACAGGGCGGTAAGTATATTGGAAAAGAGACCCAGCGTCGAGAAAAAAGATATTTATAAAATGCTTTCAATAATAAATAATGCATATCATGGTTCTATCGTTGACCTTTTTGTAAGCAGCGACTATTATCTTACCTGAATCTTACTTTTTATGGGGGTTATTATGCAAACGACCCGGTTATCAAGCAAAGGACAGGTAATCATACCCAAGATGTTTAGGGAGAGGTATAAATGGAATCCAGGCCAGAGGTTATCAGTGGTTGATACCGGTGATGGCATTATCTTAAAGCCTCTGAATGTTTTTAAAAATACCGAACTCGATGAGGTGGCAGGGATATTAAAATACAGAGGCAAGGGGGTTTCTGTAGAGCAGATGGAAGCAGCAATAAAAAAGGGGGCTCTGGAGGCAAAAAAATGATCTCAGTAGACACCAATGTGATTGTCCGCCTCCTTACAGGTGATGATAAATCCCAGTTTGAAAAGGCAAAGGCATTATTTTTAAAAGAAAACATATTTGTCACAACATCTGTAATCCTTGAATGTGAATGGGTGCTACGGTATGCGTATAATTTTGAACAATCAGAAATTCTAAATGCTTTTCAAAACTTTTTCGGGTTGATGAATGTCCAGTTTGAATCATCGGATATAATTTTAAAGGCTATTGAATTATGCCAGGGGGGAATGGATTTTGCTGATGCCCTTCATCTCGCACAATCAAAGGGGGCTGATGCCTTTGTTACGTTTGATAAAAGGCTGATAAAAGCGGCCCGTAAGAATAGTGAAATCCAGGTATATGAGCCTTAAATTTACGAAATAAGTTTACTCACCTTTCTCTTTTTATACATCAGCACCTCTCCTCTTGCGGTGATATTCAAGCGCCAGTGCACAGTTGTTATCAAGCAGTTCCTTCAGTTTGTTCTTGATAAGGCTGTTATCCCATGATGGAAATGCCAATAGCTTTTCTTTATAATCGGGTAACCGATAAAAAAATGCGCTGATTGCCTGTTCTCCAGTTTCCCTCATATTCATGCCAAAACCAGCCTGTTCCATCATAATACCATTTAACTCCTGCTCAAACTGGCCGCGCATGGGTAGTGCCAGGTATGGCTTTTTAAGGTAGATCGCCTCTGTCAAAAGTGTAAACCCTGCTGTTGCTATAACAGCCCTGCAACTTGAAAGGTCTTTCAGAAACCCATCTTTACTGAAAGGTTTATAAGTGATGTTCCCCTCGTTCAGGCTCTTGTCGTAACCGTAAACAATAAATTTTTCTCTCTTAAACCCTTTAAGCATCTCAATAAAAGACTCAAACCCGCTTGTCAGGTAAACAAGAAAATGATTCTCTAGAGAAGCGGGTAGATCAAGTACCTGTTTCCTCAATATAGGTGGAAACAGGAATGTCCGGTCATTTGTGGCTTTGCCAAAATAAAAGGTGGTAACAAGGGAGATGTCCGGTTTTGGCACCATAGAGCGGATAATGGTCTCAGTTATGAGCTGATCCTTTTTGAGATAAAGCGGACAGTCAAACTCCATGTACCTGATACGATGCTGGTTATCAACTGTTATAAGAGGCAGATTGTAATGGTTAGCAAGGTATGCGGTCATGGGTTCAAAATCGGTTATTACACAGTCCGGTTCAAACTCCTTGAACAGGGTTTTCTTCAAGAGCTGGAGCGCCCTGTGCCCGTCAGGCAGCCTCATGAGGTTATCGGTAAATGTCTTTACTACTGAGACCTTGTTATCCTCACTTGCGATATGGAGCCCCTCTGTCTCAAACACATCAAATGAATCCTTGAGGTTTTTGTATCCCCTGTCATATGAAACAACCTTTACCTGATGATTTAGCCCCTCTAAAAAGGGGATAATCTCTGCTGCCCGTGATGAATGCCCTGAGCCTTCGCCTGAAACACCGTATACGATTTTTGCCATTGAGTTACCTTTGGTTGGAGGTTATAGTATAAAACTTCTATAACATATTAATAACCCTTTTTAGAAGGGAGATTGTAACAATATTGGAACAAAATATTTCCATGAACCACCTTATCCTGTACTGCAGGGCAGGTTTTGAAAAGGAGTGTGCGGCTGAAATAGCCGCAGCGACCGCTTCTGCCGGCCGTAACGGGTATGTAAAAACAAAAGCTGAAACCGGGTATGTGATTTTTACCATGAATGAAAAAGGGGGGATATCACCATCATTTGGTATTCCCTTTTCAGGGCTTATCTTCTGCAGGCAGATCTTTGCGGCATTTGACGAGATTACAGGTCTTCCGCCCCATGACAGGGTAAGCCCCTGTATAAAAGCCCTTAAACATCATGCCATATGTGTTGATGAGGTTGTTGTGGAAACAGCAGACACGGATGAAGCCAAACAGATACTTCCATTCTGCCGCTCATTCGCCCACCATTTTCAAAAGGCAATGGTTAATGAGGGCATGTTAATCCCTGAAAAGGGCCAGAGAAAAACAGGACTCAGACTGCATCTCTTTTTTCTGAGTTCAGACCGTGTGTATATGGGGATATCTGAGACTATCAATTCATCCCCGTTTTATATGGGCATACCGCGGCTTAAATTTCCTAAAGATGCGCCAAGCCGCTCCACATTAAAGCTGGAAGAGGCATTCTTTGTGTTTTTGTCACAGCATGAGAGGGATAATTATCTTAAGCAGGGTATGACAGCCGTTGACCTGGGCGCATCACCGGGCGGGTGGACATATCAGTTTGTGAGGCGTAATATATATGTTACTGCCATAGATAACGGGCCAATGGATAAGAGCCTTATGCAAACTGAGCTTGTAAACCATATCAAAACAGATGGTTTCACCTATGTTCCAAAAGGCACTTCAGAATGGATGGTATGTGATATTGTGGATCAGCCCATGCGGATAGCAAAACTTGTTGGTAAATGGATACAGGAAGGGTGGTGCCACCACACAATTTTCAACCTTAAACTTCCAATGAAAAAGAGGTATGATGAGGTAAAACTGTGCGAAGGTGTTATTCGTGAAATGCTCAATAGCACAGGGATACGATATAAACTCTCTATCAAACAGCTTTACCATGACCGTGAAGAGGTTACCGGTTTCATTACGACTATATAATTGGATGGGAGTAAAAACGATAATATATGTTTTCACCACGGAGAGCACGGAGAAGACGGAATAGATACTTTTAAAACTCCGTGACCTCCGTGGCGCGCCATATACCGTGTTGCAGTACAGGGCTGGACAAAGGCGGAGGCACTGAAGGAGTTGAAGGAGGGCGGCTATGGGTTTCATGAGATATGGAAGAACCTGCCTCCCTGGTTTGAAAAACTTGATATAGAGGCAATTAAAAGGCAGGCATTGGAATAATGCCAATATTTATAATTCCTGTAGGGGCAGACCCACGTGTCTGCCAGGTATTATTGATAATCAAACAGATGCGTCAATCGAAAAACCCCAACCACATCAGGGTAATCCTTCCCAAGGAGGCTCATGGAGTCTGTATGATACCCTATTGTCCATATATTTATTAATTTGTAATTCCCTGAATTGTCCTTCTCATTATCAACAATACCGATGTGATCAAAGACTGTTCCATTCTGTATGCCGGTATCCAGTATAACAATATCGCCTGGCCTAAGCGCTGCCATATCAGGCTTGCCATTTCCATCAAAAATATTGATGGCATTATGTTTTAAAAATATCTGAAGGTTTCTTGTCCTTCTGTGATCAATATTATAGTCCGGTTTCTGGATATTTTTATACAACTCAGGGTGTAATATTACATGCTCATGCACAAGTGCCTGAAGATCAATACCAGCGTGCCTCAGCGCCCTGATGATAATATCAGTGCATACCGCCTCTTTTTCAGGGATATCGCCCATGGGGTATGATACCTTTAGTAAACCTGTGGCATTATTAGTGTAGAGTGCCGGGTTTATCATCTGTACCTTTGCCCCCTCAAGAACCATTCCGTTCAGGTATCCATTCTTGTTTATGATTTCGTCCTGTTTTTTATTATGGTAGACATCTACTCGTGTACCTGCCATTACCATTGCAAATATTTCAATTATGTCTTTATCTTCAAGTGCGATGCAGCCAAGGGTCCAGTCCTTGCTGTTTCCACCCCCGTGTATTCTTATTGACCCTCCAAGGGCTGTATTCTGTTGAGGCATTTTTCCGCCCTGGATATCCTTTAGAATTTTTCGGTATGTCGCCTGATCAATCAGTTTATCTGCTAAACCCCTTCTTGCATCCTCAATATTCGGGTAACTCAGCCTCATTGATCTGGCGCCGTATCTTTCTTTAGCGGGGTTATCCAGCATCTCGCAGATATAAAACCTGCCTTCAGGGGTCCCGCCGTCTCCCTGCTTTATCTTATCCTTCTCAGGGTTAAAGGGGCAAAGGGCGACTTTGCAGGTTTTTAGCACCCTGTCACCCTTCATTACTGATAACAGACGCTCCTCCTTGCAGACCCTTATCCATATGTCAGAGACCTTATCCTGTCGTATAAAACCTTCAACACCTGTCAGGGTTGTTACCCTGATCCAATCTCCCTGTTTCTCTTTATCATTTAGTGTCTGATTATGATTCAACCTTTGTATGATCTTAAAGCCAGGCCCTGGCCCTTCTCTCAGTTCTGTATCCGGTTTTATTGTATAGATAAGAGCGGTGGCAACAGATGGGTAAAAAGAAAGGGCCACCAGAAACAGGATCATCTTTTGCAGATATTTTTTGATCATGAATAAAATCTTTCCCAGACAATGAGGGCCCAAATGATAACCGCACTGCAGATGCTTAGGAATACCGCTGCAGAGCCAATATCCTTTGCCCTGCCTGAGAGCTCATTTCTTTCATTACCAAACCTGTCTACTGTGGCCTCGATAGCAGAGTTTAAAAGCTCCACAAGAGGTATTATAAAATAGCTGCCAATAAGAATCGCCCTCTGTGTGCCTGTTGAGCCAATAAAAAAACCGGCAGGGACAACTATTATCCCAGAGAGTAATTCCTGCCTGAATGCCGCCTCATTTATCCATGCGGCCTTAAAGCCTGCCATACTGTAGAAAAATGCATTTATAACTCTTTTTAATCCTTTGTTTGTTCCGTCACCCATATCTCCTCAATTATTCTTTTGTTGCTGTTTTTTTACAAAATCGATAACAGTGATCTCCGGCGGTGAGAGAAACCTTATTGGTGGCCCCCATGTGCCGCTGCCCCTGCTTACATAAAGGAATGAATTATCTCCAAGGTCATACAGACCGTCAAGATACCTGAACATCATGCCCACAAAAAGAGAAAATGGAAATATCTGACCTCTGTGTGTATGTCCTGAGAGCTGTATATCAAACTTGCCAACACTCCCTTTTTCAATACGGGGCTGGTGCTTTAGAAAGATGTTTATTTTATCAGGTGAAAATCCTTTAATGACCTCACCCTCATCTATTATCTGTCTGAAGCCGCCCCTGTTTACAGCAGGGTCATCAATCCCTGCGATACTTATGAAATCGTTAACTGAGATATTTTCATTTCGTAACAGCCTGAAACCGCAATCCTCAGTAAACCTTCCTGTGATGCGAATGTCCGCAAAAAACTCGTGGTTTCCGGTTGCAGCATATTTGCCATATCTTGTTTTAATGGCACGGAACAAACCCTTTACCCTTTCCTGTTCCCTTAAGCCATCATCAATAAGGTCACCGGTTGATACCAGTATATCAGGCTCAAGGCCTGAAACAATCTCTGTAATCCTTTCAGCTAATCCCACACCGTTTGTGCGGCTGAAATGGATATCCGATATCTGTACAACCCTGAGTCTTTCCATGCTGTCAGGGAGCTTTAATGTTGGAATGGTTATCCTCTCAGTCTTTATGGCCCATGCCTCATACAACCCGTACAGGTGTATAAAGATGGTAAGCAGGATAACTGCCATAATGGCTATCCGTTTATCAGGTATGAGTCTTGTAAGGTCAGCATTAAAGATGTGTGAGGATGAAAATATGATAAGCCTGTAGATATCGATCACCAGATTAAAGACAAATAGAAGAAAGATGATGCCCATCCATAAATAGCCGATATATGTTATGGCAGCATATATGGCATCAGGGAATTTGCCCTCAGCCACACGCATTATTATGGGTGAAAGCAGCAGGAGGCAGAGTAAAATAATAAAGATGATATTCTGGGGCGGTGTAAGGCTGAAGGCCCTTGTTACCTTTCTGTAGAAATAGAGATGCAAAAGTCCGTAAAGGGAGAGGAAGACACCTATGAACAGGATAAAAGCATAATTAAATCTCATTTAATCTCCGGGAATAGTTAATGAACATGGCTATATATTAAGCATACGCACGTGTCAACCTGGTCCATTAGCTTTGCAGTTTTTCTTCCTCTTTGCAGGTACCCATATTGTCTTTAGGTGTAAGTATCTTTACCTCCGGTAATATCTCGCTGAACTCGGTAGCAAAGATTTCCCAAAGGGTCACAAAGAGCCCGGATATAATTGGGCCTATAATCATCCCCACCATGCCGAACATGAGTATGCCGCCAAGTGTACCAAACAGGATCATGAGTTCATGCATCTGCGTGTCTTTACCAACGAGCCTGGGGCGCAGAAGGTTATCAAGGCTTCCGACCACAAGGCCGCAAAAGAGTAAAAGGATGATTGCCTTTATTATGTGGCCGGTAAATATGAGAATAACAACTGTTGGCATCCACACAATAGCAGATCCTACGCTGGGGATAACCGATAATACGGCCATAATTGTGCCCCAGAATATGGCGCTTGGTATACCGAGAACAGCAAATGCAATCCCGGCCAAGGCCCCCTGTAAAATGCCTATCACGATGCTCCCTTTAAGGGTTGCACGGGTTATGGATGTAAATTTATCCAGTATCCTTCGCTCAAACTGATCCTCAAGGGGCAGATAATAGAGTATCTTGTTTAATATGCGGTCTCCTTCAAGAAGAAAAAAGAACATGCAGTAGAGCATGATAAAGAGATCCAGTATGATATTTATTGTTCCGATGGTTGCGGAAGTTAGTTTGTTTATCATAAATCCGCTCAGGCCCCCGGCCAGTTCCCCAGCCTTTGAAATAATCTGCTCCCTGTATGGTTCTATGGTCTGGTAGAATGGCAGGGATTCAATAAGTTTAAAAGTTGAGCCGGGTTCAGAAAACTGATGTTCTATCCAGGGCCGTGCAATTGTGCTTATCTTTACGGCCTGTGCTGCAACAACCCCCAGCAGACCCGTTAACGGTAAAATGATAATGCATATAATCAAAATTATTGTAACTGCGCTCGCTGCAACACGGCGGCCATTAAACCATTTTTCAAATTTGTGGAATACTGGCAAAGAAAGCGCCGAGAATATGCCCGCAAGAAAGATGGGCATAAGAAACTGGCGTATCATCACAAGAAACAGGAGGGAAATCAGCAATACAAAAACGATCAATATCCAGTTGTTGACAGCCTTCCTATTCATTTAAAGTACCTCTGTATTAGATGGTTTTATTTTAATTATTGAACTCACGGATATTTGAT
>CAYWRH010000027.1:0-33529 GCA_964460435.1 uncultured Desulfatiglans sp. | reverse complement strand
AATAGTTAAATATTATCAGGGTTCTTACCGGCATCCTATATAATAAATCCTTAAGAGTTATTTTATGCTAACCTTTAAGAAGGGCGTAAAATGATTTCATTTCTGATAGTGGATGATAATGAAAATCTGGCATCTGAACTCAGAAGGCTTCTTGCAGATCTGTTTCCCGGTTGCGCCATTAAACAGCCTCCTGTAAATGAGGGTATAATAAATAGCCTTGATGATGGCCCTGACCTGATCTTTGTCAGGTCATCCATTGAAAACGGGGTGCTTACAAGCTTTCTTGATCAGCACAGGGAAAGAAAAGAGACCATTCTGATACCTGTTGTTCTCCTTCTTGATGAGAAAGCCCTGATTACACTACCCAGTGAATACATCAGGAGAGATATAGACGCTATACTTACATGGCCATTATATAAATACAGCGTTGAAGCCACGGTAAGGTCGATGATCAGGCTAAGCAGGGCTGAATCGGAATTAAAGAAAAGGATTTCATGCCAGGAGATAAAGGGGGCTGAAGCTGAAAGGGAGCTTGTCAAAATCCGGGAAAGGCACCAGGGTCTTTTTGAAAATACAATAAATGCAATTGCTATCTACAGCCCCCTGGACGCAGGAAAGGACTTTATTATTGTTGAATTTAACAGGGCTGCGGAAAATATAGAAAAGGTAAAAAGAGAGGATATTATAGGCAAACGGGTAACAGAGGTCTTTCCGGGTGTAATTGAGTTCGGTCTGCTTGAGGTATTCAGAAGGGTGCTTAAAACCGGCATCCCTGAGAGGCACCCTGTAAAATTATACAGGGATTCACGCATTGTTGGGTGGCGTGAGAACTATGTATACCGGCTACCCTCAGATGAGATCGTAGCAGTATACACAGATGAGACAAGACACAGGGTGGCTGAAGTCGCCCTTATGGAGAGCGAGGAGAGGTTCAGGCAGCTTGCTGAAAATATAGAGGAGGTCTTCTGGGTGGTCTCGCCTGACTGGAATGAGGTCTATTATATAAGCCCTGCCTATGAAAAGGTGTGGGGCCTTTCATGTGAGAGCCTCTATAAGAACCCCATGTCATGGATTGACTCAATCATTAAAGAAGACAGGGATCTTGTGGTGGCATATCTCAAAGAAAAGACTAAAGGCGATGTGGAAGAGATAATCTTTCCGGAATACAGGATAATCCATTCTGACTGGTCCATACGCTGGATATCGGCACGCGGATACCCTGTCTATAATGAAGAGGGAAAGCTGTACCGCATTGTAGGCATCGCAGAGGATATTACAGAAAAAAAACAGTCAGAAAAGGCCTTTCACGCAATACTCGAAGGCACCTCATGGGTAACAGGCCAGGAGTTTTTTGATAAAATAGTAAGGGAATTATCGCTCTGGCTGGACTGTAGTGTTGCGCTGATAGGAAAGGTTACAAACAGTTCTGCTATCGAGTCCATATCCATCATAAGGGATGGAAAATTATCAGGGAATTATTCATATCCCCTTATAAACACGCCCTGCATGGAGGTGATAAAAAAGGGGTACTTCTATCACCCTGAAGGGATTAAAGAACATTTCCCCCAGGCTGCTCAACTATATGATCTTGATGTAACCGGGTTTGTGGGCGTCCGGCTTCTGAACAAGGAGGGGGAACCTAACGGGGTTCTTGCGGCCATGTCAAGGGAGTTGCTTATGCTCCCCAAAAGGGCAGAGGATGTTATGAAGATACTTGCTGCCCGGTCATCCGCCGAGATAGAAAGGATGAACACTGAAGAGAAAAAGAAGCAGGTGGAGGCGCTTTTGCAGCAGGCGCAGAAGATGGAGGCCATAGGCACTCTGGCAGGCGGCATAGCCCATGATTTTAATAATATACTCCAGTCCATAATGCTCAATACCGAACTGGCCCAGTTTGAAAACAGCGGTAACACCATTGTAAGGCACAGGATGGATGAGGTGTTAAAGGCCTCAAAGAGGGCAACAGACCTTGTAAAGCAGATACTCACCTTCAGCAGGCAAAGCGAGATAGAGCTTAGGCCGCTCAAGATAAGCCTTGTTATAAAAGAGGCGCTCAAGATGCTAAGGTCTTCGCTTCCCTCAACAATAGAGATGACCACCAGCATATCCACTGAAGATGACCTGGCACTTGCTGACCCGACCCAGATACATCAGGTGGTAATGAACCTGTGCACAAATGCGGCCCATGCCATGCGTGAAAAAGGCGGCACACTTAGTGTCAATCTTGAACCGGTTCTTATAAAGCCTGAATCTGCCACCCTTTACCCTGAACTAATACCCGGGCCATATGTCTGTCTGAAGGTGAGCGATACAGGGCACGGCATTGACAGAAGTATTATTGACCGGATATTTGACCCTTTCTTCACCACAAAGGAGCGTGGAGAGGGAACAGGGCTGGGGCTGGCTGTGGTCTACGGCATTATAAAGGAGCTTAAAGGGGCAATAAGGGTGGAGAGTGAAAAAGGTATGGGCGCAACCTTCACCATACTCTTGCCAAGGATACAAAGGCCGGCCAAAACGGAAACCGATAAAGAGCGCCCCATACCTCATGGCACTGAAACAATGCTGCTGGTGGATGACGAAGAGGGGCTGCTTGTTGCCCAGAAAAAGATATTTGAAAGGCTGGGCTACAGGGTGGAGACCCATTCAAGCAGCCTGGGGGCGCTTGAGGCCTTCAGGGCGGATCCAAAGCAGTTTGATATAGTAATCACAGACCAGACCATGCCGAAGATGACAGGCGCCCAGCTTGCAAAAGAATTAATGGCCATAAGGCCTGACATACCCATAATACTCTGCACGGGTTTCAGTGATGTCATCTCTGAAGCTGAGGCAAAGGCAATAGGGATAAAGGAGTTTATCATGAAGCCTATTGTTATAAGCGACATTGCCTGCAAGGTGAGGGAGATACTAGGCAAATAGTAATGATAATGCTGGGCTGCCTTCAGTAAAAACTCAACCTTCACAGCTTCGAATGGGAAGACTATTAGGCCATCGCTTGTACGATCCGGAACACCTGCGTTAAGAAGGGCAATAACATCTCATGGAGGGGCTCAATAAATATATCATGCAGGTTCGTAAAAATTACCTGCATGTTATTAGTGGGATAACATTTCTTTTATTCCTGCGGTAGGTAAAAAAATCGTTATCAATAGTAAAGATGTGGCTGTCATGGTATATCTCGGACATCCTTACAAGGCAGGCATCAGCCAGTGACATTGGGACATCAGAATATTTTTTCATGAGCCATTTTACCTGATCGAGTGAATCTTCTATCTGAAAGGATATATTAAGTGCTCCTCGCTTAAGAAGCTCAAGCACAACTTCAGCTCCTCTGTGGGTCTCTCGCAGCAAAAAACATGCTTCTGAAAGCACTGCTTCACATGTTAATAAAGGAGGGGCAATTCGAGACCATTGCTCTTTTGACCATTCATGATATTCATCCCTGGCATTAATGAATGCCACAATTGGCCCTGTATCAATAATTACACCTTGTTTCATTTTCCGTATTCTGCCATTCGAGCCTTGTTATATGAAAGGTCTGCTGGTCCATTAACAGATCCTGCAAGATCTTTAGCAAGCTCCATGCAGGAACCTGAGTGGGATTTACCATCTCCATTAATAACTGTCTCTATTGCCTCTCTTAATAAGGCAGACCTGCTTTCGCCTTTTTTGGCTGCTGTTGAATCAAGCCTTTCCAATAAGGCTTCAGGCAGTTTAATAGATAATGTTCTCATTTTACCTCCCGTGGTATTACCTGCTTGCCAATATGGTATTACCACTTGCAGGCATTGTCAATATTTTTATTGATTATGTCATATTATTCTTTATGCTTTCGGCTGTTTTAATTTATAGACTACCCATTTGTATATAAAAAGGCAGGGCCAAATTCATATGACCTGCCTTTTTATATTTAACGGTTAAGTTTTATTTTATAAAACAGTCTATTATGTGGCAGCCCTTAACCTTGCATATCTTGGCCGGGTATTGCAGTGGGATATAAGGGGGTATGATCCATCAAGGGTAAAGAGATATTTTCATCCATTAAGGAGATTTAATCGGATTCGGGAATCTTAAATGCGATATGGTTTTATATTTGAAATCTATCATTCTATTGTAAATTATCAACCTCTTTAGGTTCGGTAAGAAGCATTATGCCTTCATATACCTGCCTGAAACGTTCACGTGTCAGTGATCCGATCTTCTCTGATAAATCACTTTTATTAATCGTGAAAATTTGAGTTATATTAATAACACTTTTTTTAGGTAAATTCGCCTCGCCTTTATCCAAAAGGACATTTCCTGGAGACTTGGCACGTTTAAGATTTGAAGTCAGGGCGCAGACTACTACTGTATTGATGAGGCTCCTGTTAAAAAGATTATTTTGAATTACAACATGAGGATGCCGATATCCCGGTTCTGAACCCATAGGTTCTTTCAGGGTAACCCAATAAATGTCCCCCTGATTTATCACCATTTGTCATTCACCATTTTTGATTGTTTTGTTTTCATTGCTGAAATAAGTGATGCCTCCTTTTCATCCGGAAGATCATTACAGGCGGCATTAATGGCATCCAGTAACTTTAAATTCTTATGACGCTGAATGTACTCTGTAGCAGCCAATGCAAAAATCCGGCTCCGAGAGGTATTTAATTCCTGGGCCAGATCGCCAAGTTGATCAAATAATGGTTTATCAATTGATATTGCAGTTTTAATAGTTGTCATACTTTATACCTCCGATTTGACCAATAGTATAACCAGAGGTATAATAATTGTCAAAATTATAAAGGCAGTGACACTTAAGTCAGGCGTGACAAAGCTGATACGAGCTGACTTCTCTGGTTTATCTGTTTTCCAGATGATTACAAAGTCTGTCATCGTATCGACTGATGTTCGGTTCGTACATCAAAAGGGATAATGTTTTTATATTTCCACCTTCATAACATCTCTTTCTTCTCTTCATATGTCTTAAGCCGTTCCGCGAGGGCGCCTGTATGCAGCTCAAAAAGGTGGTTGTCATAGTCATAAAAATAGAGTGACAGCCCCTCGCCTTCAATTCTTGGACGCCCTTCGCGAAATGAAACACCGGCAGATATTAGGCATGGCTGATGCCTTCAATACTCATTTATAATTTCTCTTTGACAGGTATCCAGATTTCTTCTGTCGCATTAGGGTCCATCGGGTTATAATTTTCAGGCAGCACCTCAAAATGCTCCCGGTTATCAAGTGAGTATCCTGATTCTGGTAACCATTCTATAAAGATGTGTTTCATGGTGGCAGGCGCTTTGCTGGCCGGGCCATGATGAGTGAACACGGCATATTTACCGCCCTGTAACTCATATGCTTCCATATCGGCAGGTGTATCCCCCACAGACGATACCTCTACAAGCGCCCATTTTTTAAAGGGTTTATCCGGAGAGAATGTCCAGTTTTCACCATAATTCTGTAAAGAAATAAATTCACCGGAAACCCTGTTATTAATTTCTCCCAGCCTTGGCATAAACCACCGCCACAGGTCTGATGTTTTATTGTCTGACAGGGACATCATCATCCATATCCCGATAAATTTCTTAGGCCCCAATTCTATTATTTTAGCTTCCATATTTGAACAGCCCCTGTGCCTTTTTGAGTGAATCTGCATCATCAATCCCCATCACCTCATTTTCATCCGCTGCAACCACATAATCTGTTTTAAAATACAAAGGCAAAAAATCGCACTGTTCTATCTTATATTTCTCACATCAATTCAAGGAAGGATTCTACACTCATCCTGGCTTGTTTCAAAATATGGGAAAGCGTAGAACGTTTGATTGGCCTGTGGGCGGGGATTGTCAATTTGAGGACTTCATCTTGTGTACGCTTCTACATCCTGATATGGCTACCCTTCTGTCTGACGACTACCCACCCATCCCGTTGAAGAACCTTAAGCACCTTGTCAAATGATACGCTTGGGATTTTTGTCATACCGCAATTTCCAGTATCTCTGTTCCTGGTACGATGTTCATATCGTCAACAACTGGCTCTATATATAGCTCAACAGCCTCCCTGATATTTTCCAGTGCCTCTTTTTTTGTATCACCTTCACTAATGCAACCGGGAAGGCTTGGCACATAGGCGGTGTACCCGCCTTCTTCACTTGGCTCAAGAATTACTTTTAATTTCATTTATAAAAACCTCCGACAAAATATAAACCAGTATTCAAATAGTTTTAGTTCATCATACCTGATAACAATTGAAATGGAAATCCTGATAAAAATTCAGATACAAAGCAGCTAAGGTTCTATTGATTTTCATACAGTCCCTGTGCCTTTTTGAGTGAATCCACATCATCAATCCCCATCACCTCATTTTCATCTGCTGCAACCACGTAGCCTGTTTTAAGGCCGTCATTAAACATCATCTCAACCATGTCGGTGATAAAATATTCCCTTACCTCAACCTGTTTTCCTTCTCTTTCCTTGATAACTATATGGGGCCTTGCACTCAACAGTTCAAGATATTTTACAAGCACATCTTTTTTCACGGCATAAATGCCACCGTTCACTATGCTGAGTCTTTCCTGCTCCTGGGCCGGGAATTTATGCCAGTATTCCCATTCAATGATCCTTTTTACATAATTGCCGTTAGTGTCAAGCAGGCCATATTTCTTTTTGTCACGTGGAACAAACCCCAGAATGGCAAGGTCACACCCTGACAGGGCATCCACAAGGCCCTTATATGTGGAGGCCTTTATGAGCGGGGTATCTCCCATTATTATCAGCAGCGAGTCATACTGCTCATTTTTTATAAAGTCCCTGGCAGCAAGCAGTGCGCCCCCAGTGCCGTTAAGCTCAGGCTGTTCATAATATTTTGCATTGCATGCGCTGGTCGCCCTTATTACATCCTCCTTTTTATGATTAACCACAATGGCCTTTGGCCCCTCTGGCAGTTTTTCAATTATGCTTAAAAGGATAGGTTTATCCCCCTTATATACATCTTCACCCTCCGGCACAAGAGGAAGAAGCGTTTTGTTGCCTTCATATCCCTTTACCCTGCTCCCCTTTCCTGCTGCAAATATAACTGATGCGATCTTCTGATTTTTTCCCAAATCTCATTCTCCTTGTTATCCGGTAGAGACAGGTTTCAAATCTGTCTCTACAAATATAAATGATAGTGAGTTTACAATTATTACAATTAAATGTAAATTCACAGACTCAACATAATGAATAAAAAAATTATATACTGGAAAATATGTTCAACGACCTTACCATACAGCAGCTTTGCGCCCTGGATTACAACCGCAACATGGTTGTTACCGCTGGCCCAGGCGCCGGCAAAACACGGATATTAAGCCACCGCTTCTGTTTTATACTCCTTACCGATGAGAGGGTTACCCTTCCGCAGATACTTACCCTCACATTTACAGAAAAGGCCGCAGAGGAGATGAAGGGGCGCATCTATGACATGCTTGTCACTCTTGACAAGAGGCTCAGAGATAAAGGCAATGGGGCTATAAGGGAGCGCATCAAAGAGGCAAAGGATCAGTTTGACAAAAACAGGATATCTACAATCCATTCATTCTGCGCAAACCTGTTAAGGGAGCACCCGGTGGAAGCAGCCACTGACCCTGACTTTAAGATCACACAGGGTATGCGCCAGCAGATGTTACTTAAGAGGGCCATTATAGAGGCCATAAAAACCATTTGGGATGAAAACAGGGATGAACTTATCCCGCTCCTGCGTTCATTCGGGGGTAAAAACAGCCTGATAAAGGCTGTCAGAGGCCTGACTGAAGATTCATCATTATATGAGAGGGCGCTTGATACAAAGGATCGCCTTTTTAGTATCAGCAACTGGAAGGAGCAGGTATTCAATGATTACTGTCTCTTTCTTAAGGATCGGTTTGTGCTGCCCTACATGCATGGACTTATGGCACAGGAAAAGATTAATGATACCGCAAAGGAGCTGATTGCCATTCTTGAAGAGTGGCTTCCTTCAAGTGAAAAAGAGGATAACAGCTATGGCATACCAGCCCTTTTCGGGAGGATGAGAAGCCTTGCAAACACTGGCGGCGGGGCAAGAAAAAGATGCAGTATCTATTGCGGGCTCAGAGAGCTTTCATATATAGATATGGTTAATGAACACTATCCCGACCTCTTTATCCTGAATAATCCTGATGCCATATTTGAAAGGGAGCTCACCTCATTTATGAAGGTGGTTAAGGCCTCCCTGGAAAGATATTCACACGAAAAGGGGCTGATCAACAGCCTTGATTTTTCTGACCTTGAGACAAGGTCTCTCATGTTTCTAAAAAGGATGCTTGAAAACAGGAGCCTTTCGCACCTGAAAAGGATACAGGAGAGATACAGGTATATCATGGTGGATGAGTTCCAGGACACCAACCGTATACAGTGGGAAATCATCAGGGCCCTTTGCATGGACATATCAAGCCCTGACCTTAACGCACTGCTTCCGGGCAGGATTTTTGTTGTAGGGGATAAAAGACAGGCCATTTACCGTTTCAGGGGAGGAGATGTAACGGTGTTTGAAGGGGTAACAAGAAAGATAAAGCACTCTAATATAAAGCCTGGCCCCCTCTTTTTTCAGTCAGAGGATATTACAGTCCGCATCAAAGAGATAGATGACAAGTTTGATCCTGCTGCCATTTCTGACAGGTTTAATAAGCTATCAAAAGAGGATCAGGAGAGTATCCTGAATGGCGATATCTATCTGCCCCATAATTTCAGAAGCGATCAGAACCCGGTCGCATTTTTCAACCGGACATTTGAAGAAATATTCAGCAGCAAGCATGAGGGTGATATAAAAGATTATGAGACCGCACCCAGGGATATAATGCCCGCTGATGGAAAAATCAATGACCCTCTGGCCAAGGGGTCTGTGACTATATATATCCCCTCTGTCTCTTCTAATGAGGCCGGGGGCCCTGAAACAGAGGCAACACTGATAGTAAACCTTATAGAATCTATCCTTGGGAAACAGGGCACAGAAACCTATGAATACAGGCGCTATCAGGATATTCGCGAAAAAATAGATAAAAATGAAAAGGCAATAGGCATACTCTTTTATGCCTTCACCCATATCAGGAGATTTGAAAGCATATTAAGGGAGGCGGGCCTCCCATTTGTGATCCACAGGGGAAAGGGTTTTTACAAGAGCAGCGAGGTGATAGAGATGCTCCAGCTCCTGAATTATCTCGCAGATGAAAGGCAGGAGATATCACTTTTAAGCTGCCTCAGGGGGCAGATCTTCGGGTTAACTGACTCCGAGGTATTCGATCTATTCTATAAAAGAAAGTCATTGGCCATAGAAAAAAATATACCAGACCATCCCTACATCAGAAAGCTTTTCAAAGAGATCACATCATTCCGCGAGCTTGCCTCGCGCCTCACAATATCCGAGCTGATACGCACCATCATCTCAAGGCGTTCACTTACAGCAGCCTATTCCGCAGGTGAGAGGGGTGACCAGACAGTGCTAAATATGGAAAAACTCATGGATATTGCGCGGAGGTTCCAGTATGAAGAAAAGGGCTCTCTGCACGATTTTGTAAGATACTGCCTTGATATGGCTGAAACCGACGAGGATGAGGGAGAGGCTGTCATGGCAGGGGGAATAAACAGCCCCATATCCCTTATGACCATACATGCAGCAAAGGGGCTTGAGTTCCCTATGGTGATCCTGCCCCAGCTTGACAGAAAAATTCAAATTACCCCTGATACAGGAAAACCCCTGAGACTCTACACGCCGGAAGAAAATAATGGCCTCAAATGGAACAGCCATGAAGGTGAAATACCCGTGTGGCCTGTTGAGGTGCCATCCCTTGATTTTCGCAGACAAAGGGGTCCGCTCATGCATCTGCTCATGCATAGAAACAGCCTTGAAGAGGCAGCGGAAAACAGGCGTGTATTTTATGTAGGATGCACAAGGGCAGAGCACCACCTTGTGCTTCTGTGTGCTGGACATCCTGAAAAACCGGAGACAAGGCCACTCCCCCTTACATCTGACGACTACAGGGAGAAGGCCAGTATAGATCAGATTCTTGCTGACATATACGGGCTTAACCTTGAGTATGGCGAAAATGAAGAGCAGGGCGTTGACAAGTTCTTTCCTGTCATTAAGAGACCTGATGTAAAAATAGAGGGGTTCAGGGGTATTAAATATTCACCCCAGGTGCCAGACACCGGCCTCTTCGGGCAATATGACGAAAGTATAAGGAGGCTTGACCTCACTGACCCTGTAAGGTCAGGCCCATATCTGCAGGTCAGCTTTACATCTGTGCGTCTATTTTTAAAGTGCCCTGTCAGATTTTATCTAAACACAGTCCTGAAGCTTAGGGAGGGCGAATATGACAGTACACATGATGATGAAGAGCCCTCAGATGAAATGGCCCTTTCTGAAGATATGGAGGATTATGTTTCAGAGGATGCCCTCTATACAGGTAATTATATCCACGGCTATCTTGAAAGGCACAGGTTCGGGAGCCCCTTTGATGAGCTGCTCTTTGAACAGATAAAAAAGAGAATGCCCTCTGATGGCCACAGGCATGATTCCCACCTTGAAAGGATAAGACATCTGCTCATGAACACAGTGGCTGATAAAAGGCTGATTGATCTCATAAAAGGAAAGAGGCTGTATACTGAGGTGCCATTCCTTGTAACTGCCAGGCAGGGGATAGAGTTCAGGGGGGTCATGGACATGATAATTGAAGAGCCTGAGACAGGGTTATGGACAATCATAGACTGGAAGAGCAATGATACAAAAGAAAGATCCCCTGAACAGATTGCTGCTGAAAGCGGCTATGATATACAGCTCGCCTTTTACAAATGGGCGCTTGAAAAGATACTGAATAAAAAGGTGCAAAGGCAGTATATCTATTTCCTTGATAACGGCCACCTCCTTGAATGCAACTGGCCGGGTAACCCGCCTGATATGCTCGATAATATCTCACAAAAAATGGGTGAGCTTGAGGATAAAAGGGTGTGGCAGGCAGAGGTGAAGGCCACCAGGGACAGAGGTACCGAATGCAGCTTCTGCGGGTATAAGAGGGTTCTATGTCTGTAATAACTTGATTTCTCTTTATTGGTAACCACGGAGGGAACAGGGGTAGCGGAGATATTATCTTTTATGCTTTTACTCCGTGTTCTCCGTGGTGTAAATATTATTGTTTTTCAGCCAACATATAATCAGGTTTACTATGATGATACAGTTGCAGATTAAACAGACTTAAAAAAAAGGCCGAAACAAATTTCGGCCTTTTTTTATTACTGCCATTTATGGCTGATTATTTCAAAGATTGAGCCAGAAATACCTCAATTAGCCCCTGAATTTCTGAGCCTTTGCAAGAAGTTCCATATCTGAGGCTACGTCACCAAGGCAGGTGGCGATTATGCCCTCTACATAGCCTTCCATATCAGAGATAAATTTTTCAGCGGTCGCCATGGTTGCGCTGGCAGGCCAGCCGATCCTCTGAAGGACCTTCTGGTTCTTCTCTGTGCCCACAATAAAATATGGATACAAGGGCTTACCCATGCGTTTACATTCTGTGCCGATCTCTTTCAGTTTGGGCAGGGTTGCCTCTTCTAATCTCAGGAAGAAGCCGAAATCCCAGTCATTCTTCATACGTTCAATAGCGGCCTCAGCGGGTACGCGTGCGGTCAGGAGACAACCGATTTTTGTCTTGCTTATCTTTACTGATTTACGGAGAAAATTCCTTACCTCTTCAGCAGGGCCGGTAGAACGCCTGTATGCCAGGATCTCATCAGGGTCAGAAATGGTCTGGCAGGAGCCGTCTTCACGTGTCCTGATCAGTGTGCCGTACTTTGGCGGATCACCCGGGTCAGGAAGGAGGCCGTCAACGCCCATTGCCTCGGCAGCAAGTGCTGCAGCGCCTAATTCAACCGGCCCCTTGTAGTTGGTAATGAGCATGGGAATGGTCACCTTGTCCGGATATATCTGCTTAAGCACGCATGCTACAGAGACTCCGCCTGGGGCAGGGGCGCCACCCGCACTGTCTGTAATGTTAAACCCGTCTACTAAATCCTTAACCTTCGCAGCAGAGCTGACAAAATCAAGCCTTGGGATAAATTCATATAATATCTTCATGTTTTGTTCCCTTCTTTCTTTAAATAGTTGATAAGAATCCTCTTTTAGAGGTGTGAAGTATATGGGGTTGTCTCTTTTATGTCAATAAAAAATCTCCTGCAATGTTTAAACGTGAGCCTTATCCAGTACATCACGGACTGTCTTCACAAGCTCCCTCCTTTTCAGGGGCTTCATGGCAAATGCCGCAACTGAAAGCGCCTGTAAAAGATCATATTCTACAGGGTCACTCTGACCTGAAGAGAGTATGACCGGGATTTCAGGTCTGATTTTATGGATTTCCCTTATCAGGGCATCCCCGGGCAAATCAGGCATGGACATGTCAGAGATAACAAGATCAAACCCCCCAGATTCTTTTGTAAAAAGATTAAGGGCCTCAATGCTGCTTGTAAGCCCTGTAACCCGGTAGCCCTGCTGCTCCAGTATATTGCCAGCGATCCTTACAAGGGATGGCTCATCATCAACAAAAAGGATATGCTCAGTGCCTTTCGGGAGCATTTCTGAGTCAGTATCAATCTCCTCCGCCTTTCTATCTGATACCGGGAAGAGCAGCTCGACAGAAGTCCCTTTTCCAGGTTCACTCTTTATCCTTATTGCCCCATCATGCTTTTTTACTATCCCATAAACCACCGCAAGCCCCATGCCAAGCCCCTCATCGATATCCTTGGTGGTAAAGTATGGCTCAAGGATACGATCCATAATCTCAGGGGCTATCCCCTCGCCCGTATCCTTGATAATAAGCCTTACAAAATATCCCGGCGAAAGATTCTCATATTGAGCAGCCATACGCTCATCAAGCATTACAGGTTCCAGCAATACATCTATCTCCCCTATCCCTCCCCTGATGGCCTGTTCTGAATTTTTGCACAGGTTCATGATGACCTGGCCTATCTCGGTTTTATTCCCCATAATTATCTCTGAATGGCAGAGTATCTTTTCCTTTATCTTTATGCTTTTCGGGATTGTGGATGAAATAAGCTTTACAGTATCCCTGATAACACTGCTGATTTGTATGGCCCTTTTTTCCGTATAGCCCCTTCTGGCAAAGCTCATGATCTGCCTCACCACATCCTTTGCCCTGAGAGAGGCATCCGTTATCTCTTTCACACAATCCGAGGCAGGATTCCTGTATGGTATATATTCGGCTGCAAGTTCCGCATTCCCCAATATTATGCCCAGAATATTGTTGATTTCATGTGCAATTCCTCCTGCAAGCGTGCCCAGGGATTCCATTTTGCGGCTCTGCTGGAGCTCTGATTCCAGCCTCCGGACAGAAGTTGTATCTATGGCTGTGATTATCGCCCCATCCTTATAGGGATTTATTCTGATATGGAGTGACTTGCCGCCATATCTGAGATCCAGGTACTCCTTTTTAGTTCCAGTCTCCATGCATTCCATCAATTCGCTATGCATATCCATATTGGGATACTGCGCAAAATCGACATACATCACATCACCAATCAATGGCTTTATGATCTGTTCAGAGTGCTCGGGAAATTTGAATGCTGTGATTTTGCCCTCCCTGTCCACTACAATGGTATTTACAGGTATATTGTCAAAGAGGGCACGGTAGCGTTCCTCACTTTTCATTAGTGCATCCTGCGCCTTTCTGGCCTCAGTGATATCCTGTGTTGTGCCAATAAGTCTTTTTACAGCGCCGTAATTATCCTTTTCAGCATGACCCCTCGTTGAAATATACCTGATATCACCGGATGACATTATAATCCTTAACTCAAGGCTGTAATCTACCCCATCGGTCAGGGCCTTCTTGACGGCCTTGTCAAAAGGCTCCCAGTCATCAGGATGTATTATGGTGCGTATATCCCTGTAAAATGGCGGGCCCGATTTATGGGGGATGCCGAAAATTTCATACATCTCTTCTGACCAGCTAAGGGTATCCGTTAAAGGGTCATACAGCCAGCTCCCAATCCTTGCGACCCTCTGGATCTCCTTTAATAACCTGTTGCTTTCAACCAGTTCCTGCTCCATCTCTTTGCCTTTTAGAACCAGCGCTTCAAGCTCTTTTACCCTTTTTTCCAGATCACTACAGGATGGTTTTTGAGCCATTTTATCTCCCCGAAATATTTATCCCTTAATCACACCCAGAGGTCTTAAACGGGCAATTTTTCTGGCCAGACCCGCATTACTCACTGCCTCAACCACCTTGGACACATCCTTATATGCCTCGGGCATCTCTTCCTTCAGTGTGTGCCTGCCCCCAGCCTGGACAAAAATCCCCTTTTCCTCAAGCTCCTTCTGTATTGACCTCCCCTGTGCCCTTTTTATTGCTATGCTCCTGCTCAGGGTTCGCCCGGCCCCGTGGCAGCTGGAACCAAAGCTTTTATCCATAGAACCCTGGCCGCCTGCAAGCACATATGAACACCTGCCCATGTCACCGGGGATAAGCACCGGCTGACCTGTTTCACGAAAGATGTCAGGCAGGGTCTCATGGCCCGGAGGAAAGGCGCGGGTAGCCCCTTTTCTGTGCACGCAGAGAAGGTTTTTTTTGTTATCTGCATTGTGATACTCCATCTTGACTATATTATGGGAAACATCATAGAGGAGCGACATACGCAACACATCAGGGGTTGTGCCAAGGGCCTTGAGCATTGATTCATAAGCAAGGTGCATCAGAACCTGCCTGTTTGCCCATGCATAATTGGCAGCACAGGCCATTGCCGCAAGATACCTTTTGCCTGTATCAGATTCTATGGGGGCGCAGGCAAGCTGCCTGTCAGGAAGCCCTGATACCTGGGGCATTTCTGACATCTTCTTTAAAAAATCATCGCATATCTGGTGCCCGTAACCCCTTGAGCCTGTATGCAGAAAGAGGGTTATTCCGCCCTTGTGCAGATTAAAGAGGTCAGCCGTCTTACTGTCATATATCTCATCAACCACCTGTATCTCTAAAAAATGGTTGCCTGAACCAAGGGTGCCTAGCTGATCCGCACCCCGTTTTACTGCCCTTTCACTTACAACATCAGGGTCTGCTCCTGACATAACACCCCTGTCCTCTGTTCTGATCAGGTCATCCTTATTGCCGTAACCCTGTTTGATCGCCCATAATGCCCCAAGGGTGGCCACCATATCGCCTTCCTTTTTTGACAACCTTATATCCCCGCCCCTTCCTACACCCAAAGGGATATCCCTGTAGAGCGCCAGGACAACATCCCTTATAAGGGGTTTTATATCATCAGCCATAAGCCCTGTAGTCATAACACGGCAACCGCAGTTTATATCATAACCCACACCCCCGGGCGACACAATGCCGTCTTCCATACGAAAGGCCGCAACCCCGCCAATAGGAAAGCCATATCCCCAGTGTATGTCAGGCATGGCTATGGAGTAGCCAACTATGCCCGGAAGGGTGCTCACATTTGCCACCTGGGTAATGCTTTCACCATCCAGCACCTCCTCAATCAGTTCACTGCTGGAAAAGATCATACCCGGCACCCTCATGTTGCCACTCTTCGGGATAAGCCACCGATTATCATCAATCTTTTCTAGTTTTATTCTCATGTTAACCCCTATAGATCAAAAATAACCCTTGCTGTCCAGAGCCCGCTATCTTCCCTGACCTCAACCTTATGATATGTGACCGCCTTTATCTCTCTTAATACCTCATGATATCTGCTGTTAAAAGCCACTGTATTAAGGCTGGAGTTTATACTGTTGCAGCCCAGTCGATTAACCGATATCCCGGTAGTGATCAGATGCTCTCCCTCAAAGAGGTAGAGGATCTCTGAGAGCCATTTCACCATAAGATCAGGGAGGTCATTGCCATTTACCAATATATCCCTTTTAACGCCATGTTCATGCGACCTGTTCAATATCATGATATCCATAAGCGCCATGCCCGCGTTTCTGTAAAGCCCTTCGCATGAATCGCTTTTGACTGTCATGCCCAGATCAGCTGTATGGTTTAACAGTGTGTAGGAAAAGTCACCTTTCATATATTTCAAACTCCAAAAAAAATCACAAAAGACCATTTTTTTCGTTGCTTTTACATCTGTGATATATTAAATGAAAATTTATCAGGCTTACTATAATATATTAATAGAAGATTTGCCGGAATAATTTACCTGATAATTTATTAAAGTTTTTTTGTTTTATAATCGATTTCATATTATATTAGATAGTTGATAAGAAATAAAAAATATAAATTCTGGAAGTGCCAAACCCCTGGGGCTTGCATTAAAGGGATCAATTATTAACTTTTAGGCATTGCTCAAACCGGGGATTCTCAGAAATAGCAATTTTTTATATGAAAAATCATCGTAAGCACGAAATGATGAATGGTTAGAGATCCTGTCTCAGACTACAACCTCAGAACGGTTTTTCATAGAAGTAACACAACTCTTTAGTTTTTTATTATCAACTGTCCAGAGGGATATTATCCCTGTGGGCCATTTGGCAAAAAAATTTTAATTTTCAAATTCGGGAGGGAATGTGAAAATGGAATGTGTTTTTTGCGGAAAGACAGTACCTGTAGAAGGGAAAATCGGCAGGCGGGACACCTGTCCCCATTGTCAGCGCGACCTGCGCTGCTGCAAACAGTGTAAATTTTTTGATACCCGTGCCTATAATGAGTGCAGGGAGGTAATGGCAGAAAGGACCACAGACAAGGAGAGGGCCAATTTCTGCGACTACTTTGTCCCAAAAGGCTCAAAGGAGGTAAGCGGGGTTGTCTACAGGGCAAAAGAGGCAAGAGAGGCCCTCGAGGCGCTTTTCAGAAAATAAAGATGGCCATCAGATAAAATCAGAGTTCTCTTACTGCGCTGAGTAAATCCATGGTTGTGATGATACCCACAAGGGATTCATCACGGGTTACAAATACCCTGTGTATCCGCCCCCGTAACATAGCATCAGCGACATCCTGTATCCTGGTGTATTCATTTACATTGAATGTCACTGGTGTCATGATATCACGCACGGTAACAAGAGACTGGGCATCAATCCGGGATGATTCTATCTCAGCGGGAGAATACTGGCTTTCATGCGGGTGGATGTAGCACTCATCCTTTAAATCCAGGCATGCATCCACTGCAGGCAGACTGGTATGCCTTATAAGGTCTGTCATGGAGACGACCCCCATAAGTTTATTATCTTCGGAAATTACCGGAGCGCCCGAGATGGAGTTTGAAAGGAGAAAGTCTGCAAGCTGGCTTATTGACCAGTCCGGTCCGACTGAGAGAACATCTTTATTCATGATATCCTTTGCCAAAAGACTAACCATTTTTTCCCCCAGATTACAGGTTAACAAATGATTGCCCATAACAGGCGCAATGCCTGTTCCGGCAAATAGCATCAGGTTGTCCATCCCGGGCCTGACAGATAAAAATATTTTTCTGCAAGAGCTTGATTCGGATTATAAAATAAATTAAATCATTATTCAATGTATGATTTTTCTCATAATATGACCCCATATAGGAGACTCCTGATGGATAATGGATTTAAAACCGCAATGGATGCCATCATTGATATCCTTAAAAAGGAGGGTTTTATAAAGGGCATTTCCGGGGATGCAGACATGCCTCTCAAGCTGACCAGTGCCTTTCTTACGGCTATCACAAATGAAAATTCCATGGAAAGCAGAGAGGCAACAGCTATTTTATCATCTGAAAGCGATTCACCCCTGTGGAGAGATATCGCCAAGTTCTACCTTAACGGGGTTTCTCTCATAAAAGAGGAGATTGAAAAAACAGTAAATGAAAGCAATGACTTTCTCGCCAGGCTGTGCTCTCTTTCCCGTTTTTTGAGTGAGGGTCAATGCAGTATCAGTGAACAGGATACAGTGGAAAAGCTGTGGTCAATATTCTTCCCTGAAGGGTGCGGTATCCTGTCTGATAAATCAGGATATGAACAGGCACTGAGGGAAAAAAGAGGGGTCAATATCACTAGCCTCAACCCTGACCCGGTAACTGACCCTGCTTCAGAGATACTTTTTACATCAAATGTGCTCATAACTCTCCCGCCTGAAGGTATGGAGATAAAAATGCTGAATTTGAGCGACCCTGTAAAAGAATGCTTAACACATATAATAAATGAAGAGCAGATGTACTGGTATGATCACCCAATGGGGACAGGGGCCCCCAGAGAAAAGAGCGAGTTTTTATACGGGCTTAAGGGCTTTGATGAGGCTATCCGCTTTGAAAGGAAGAGGGGTAATGTCTCTTACGGATCAAATCCTGTGATGCTCATGTCTGTTTCAGTAACACACAGGGGGCTCCATGAGATAGCTTTGCCATATCTTGAAGCGCTGCTTAAAGACACAAACTGCCCTGATAATTTTGATCTCTGCCTCTTCACTGAAAAGGATGCACAGGATCTGGCAAGGGATGTCCTTGTGCCTGCAGCAGAGGGCCTTCTAAACAGGGATGGCTCTGATCTTATGCTTATCTTTGGTGTTGACGGCGAATATGGCCGCCATTACAGCTTCTTAAAGGCTATGGCCCTTTTCTGGAATGTACTGATAGACAAGAGGATTAAAGCCACATTCAAGATGGATCTTGATCAGCGGTTTCCGCAGGATGAGCTTGTGCATGAGACAGGCAAATCCGCATTTGAGCATCTGAAGAGCCCCCTCTGGGGCGCAACCGGCATTGACTCACAGGGGGCGCCTGTAGAACTTGGGATGATAGCAGGCGCACTGGTAAATAAGGATGACATTATAAAGGGGCTCTTCACCCCTGATGTAAGATACCCTATAGGCATACTCAAACCGGATGAAATGATATTCTTCAGCCGGCTTACACAGGCCCTTTCAACCGAGGCAGAGATGATGACGAGATATGGCAAAGAAAGCGGCCTCAATGGCACAGACAAATGTATAGAGAGGATACATGTTACAGGCGGCACAACAGGCATCCTTGTTGAATCCCTTAAAAGGCACAGGCCATTTACACCCTGTTTTATAGGCAGGGCAGAGGATCAGGCATATATCATCTCCACCCTCTTTAACAGGCCGGAGCGCCTTGCATACCTTCATGAGGCGGGGCTCATAATGGAGCATGACAAAAAAGACTTTGCACGAGAGGAGGATATGGCTGCCCAGATATCAAAGATAATTGGTGACCTTATCCGCATCCTCTATTTTTCCAGCCTCTCAGATGTTGCGTCAGGAGGCAAGAAAAGGATAAAAGAGATTATGGACCCATATACAGGCTGTTTTATCTCCCATATCCCCCTTACTGTTATCTATTTAAGGCTTGCCTTAAAGGCGATATCTCTGGCTTATGATGGCAAGAGTGACCGGGCTGATGAGCTTATATGCTCCGGGGCAAAGAGGCTTTCTGCTGCAATAGAGTTCTGTTCAGGCAAAGGTCTTGAGAGGCAGTATGAAAGGGAGCGAAAGGCATGGCAGCTTTTTTATGATACCATGTCAGTGCTGGATGACTCTATCCATGCCCAATACCCTTTGGGTCTTGAACTGAGGGACAAGGCCAGGGGCATAGTAAACCGGTGCATGGTCAGGAAAAGAGGTATGGATAGATGAGATATGTGGAGCGCCATTACAGGAACAGGGTAAAGGTTAAAGACCTAAACACCTTTCATGTATCTGTAAAAGAGACTGACCTGTGGGTGAGCGCAGAGCACGATCTGGCTAAAGAGACCGAGGATATTGTTCATGGCCTAAGATTCGGGCTTGAAGGTTATATAGATATGCACCCCGAATTTTTCACCACTCTCTCCCCATACCCTGATGACCCCTATGCGCCTTTAATCATCAGGGATATGATTTCCTGTTCAACGATGGCAGGCGTAGGCCCAATGGCCGCTGTCGCAGGCGCAGTGGCCCAGCATGTGGCATACGGATTAAAGCCGTTATCAGGTCAAGTAATAATAGAAAACGGCGGCGACATCTACATGAATGTTAGAAGAGATGTGACCATATCCATTTATGCAGGCACATCGCCCTTGAGCGACAGGATAGGAATTATAATCCCTGAAAGGATGATGCCCATTGGGGTATGTTCATCATCCGGCAGGATAGGCCATTCCCTCAGTATGGGCGACTCAGATGTTGTCTGTGTAATAGCAAAGTCTTCCCCACTTGCTGATGCCGCAGCAACCGCCCTCGGCAATATGGTAAAGACAAAAAAAGACCTTGAAAAACTCTCCGAAAAGGCAGGCCGGATAAAGGGTGTGCTGGGCCTTGTGGCCATTATGGATGATGCGATGACAGCGTGGGGAGAGGTTGAATTGGCAGCTTTATAAAGAAGCTGCCATACTTATAAATATTGTGTGTTTCCTACCTCTTCCATGTGGCAAATATTTTTTTATAGACTTTTCTTAAGCCATGCCAGCGTGTCAGGGAAGGTCCTGAAGATTACTTCAGTGCCTTTTTCACTGTATGACTCATTAATGATCTCGGCCCTTGTCCTTAACTGCCCCAGTATGTTCCCCTTATCATAGGGTATCACCATCTTTTCTCTGACCATGCCTCTCTCAAAAAACTCAAGTATCTTCTTCCTTAGAATGGCAATATCATCCAGGTTATGGGCAGACATGAATACCCCGTCCGGAAATTCACAGCGCAGGGTCTCAAGCTCAGAGACCTCAAGTTTATCAACCTTATTCATTATCAAAAAGCATGGTATCTTTTCACCGCCGATCTCCTTAATAACCTCCCTTGTAACATCAAGCTGTGACCTGAATGCAGGATCAGATGCATCCACAATGTAGAGGAGCAATGAGGCTGCAAGGGCCTCATCAAGGGTGGACTGAAACGAGGCGACAAGATCATGCGGCAGCTTTTTTATAAAACCGACCGTGTCAGACACAAGCACAGGCGGAAAGCCCTCCGGCTGCATGGTCTTTACACGGGTATCAAGCGTGGCAAAGAGTTTATCCTCCACAAGCACATCACTCCCTGTCAGTTTACGCATGATGGAGGACTTACCCGCATTAGTGTAGCCAACCAGCGCAACCTGGAAGGTCTCCTTCCTGCGGTCACGCCTTCTCTCCTGTTCCTTGCGTATTTCAACAAGGCGGGCCTTCAGCTCTGATATACGGTCACGAATACGGCGTTTATCGAGCTCATGTGATGTTTCACCCGCCCCTCTTGTTCCGATACCCGCACCCTGCCGGTCACTGCCAATATGGGATGCCCTCAGCCTTGGGGCCATATAGGCGAGCTTGGCAATCTCTACCTGAATCATTGCCTCACGGCTCTTTGCATGCCGGCTGAAGATCTCAAGTATCACACCTGTTCGGTCAAGCACCTCAGCGCCTGTGGCCTTTTCAAGGTTCCTTAGCTGCCTTGGCGCTATCTCTCCGTCATATACAACGACACCGGCCTTTACACCATCTATCCCAACACCGGTACCGGTTGTATCATCGTTGGGGGCATCTATAGGCGCTTCTTCAGGGATATCATCTTCCATCTCTTCATATTCTTCATCGCCTGATTTACTGCTGAACCCCTCAACAACCCCTGTGCCTCCTGTATAGCCTGCAAGCTCCTTAAGCTTTCCGGGGCCAAGAAGCACACCCGGGTCAGGTTTGGACCGGCGCTGGGTGACTATGCCAACAACTTCAAATCCAAGGGTCTTTACCAGACGCCTGAGTTCAATAAGGGATGAGCTGTTTTCTTCATCTGTAATGCCCTGGGTCTGAACAGAAAAGAGAACCGCACTCTTTTTCCTTTTTTCGTCCTCTGAGAGTTCGATCATTTTTTATAACCATCCGTGCAAAATCAAAAAGTGAAAATTCAAAAAGGCAAGAGCCTTATCTCGGTTTCATCTGAGCCTTTTGGCTTCTTCATCTCAAATTCACCGCTTTTGGTTGCTCTGTAACCGGCCTCTTTTGCCGCATCCTCTATGCCTTTTTCAAGCCTGGCAGAAACAGATGAGCCTAATAAGGTGTTGACATAAAACCTGAAGCCCTTTTTATCCTTACTGTCAAACTGAAAAATTACTGAATTGTCTTCAGTAAATATCAGGTCATCATATGTGTATGAAACCCTTAACCCGGCTGCCTGTATAATCTCTTTAACCATACCTATCGGTTTTGCCTGCATCATAAACCCCTTAAATAATTATAGCATAAGATCCGGTATAAAAAGCACAATCTGCGGAAATAGCACCAGTAATACAACCTGTATTGCATCTGCCATCAGAAACGGGACTATCCCCCTGAAGATGGTGCCTATCGGCGTATCAGATATTCCCTTTATTACAAACACATTCATCCCTACAGGGGGTGTTATCATCCCCATCTCTGTAACCCTTACAACAAGTATCCCGAACCATATGGGGTTAAACCCCAGATCAATAACAAGCGGGTAGAACACCGGTATGGTTAAAAGCACAATGGCCATTGAATCCATGATGCAGCCAAGCATAAGTATAATAAAAAGTATAACCGCAAGTATTATATATCTGTTGACAGATAGACCTCCCACAAAGGTGGCCATTTCAGAGGGAAGCTGTGATACAGATAGAAAATAACCGAAGATCATGGCCCCCATCATAATAAGGAACAGCATACCGGTTGTGACAAGGGTGCTTGAAAGGCTCTCCTTAAATACCGCCCATGTGAGCCTTTTTCTTAAAAATGAAAAAAGGAATGTCCCGAATGCCCCTATGCCTGCCGCCTCAGTAGGGGTAAAAACCCCGGCATAGATGCCTCCTATCACAACAATAAAGAGCAGCACAACATCCCAAATATGACTTAATGCATTCATCTTTTCTTTAAAACCTGCTTTAGGCCCCTTTGGCCCAAGTTCGGGTTTTATGGTGGCAAGTATCCATACAGTGATCATGTAGAAGAGCATCTCCATGATGCCCGGTATAAACCCTGCAAGAAACAGTTTGCCTATGGACTGCTCTGTTATTATGCCGTATATGATGAGTATCACGCTGGGCGGTATAAGTATGCCCATGCTCCCGCCGGCAGCCACAGCGCCTGTGGCAAGGGCATCATCATATTTGTATTTTCGCATCTCAGGGAGGGCAACAGACCCAAGGGTTACTGCGGTTGCAAGGCTGGAACCGCTTATTGCAGCAAAGCAAGCACACCCGGCAATAGTTGCCTGGGCAACACCACCCTTAAGATGGCCGAGCCATTTGTAGACCGCCCTGAAAAGGGCCTCACTCATGCCTGATGACATCGCAAATGCACCCATCAGTATAAATAGTGGAATTACGCTCAGGCTGTTGCTTGCAAAGGTGGCATATGGGACAGTACGCAAAAGCCCAAGGGCAGCATCCATATCTGTAAGATATGCAAAGCCCAGAACGCCCACGAGAGCCATGCCCACACCTATCGGGAGTCCGGCAAACAGCAGGAAGACAAGGATAATTACCCCTATGATGCCTATTACTATCGGCTCCATTTTGACCTTCCAGCAAGATAGCAGATGATTTCAGCCAGGGTTAAAAGGCTCAGGATTATGAATGCAACAGCAAGGAGGCCAATAAAGGGGTAAACAGGGATATAAAGAACTGATGATGTAAGCCCTGATAAATACTCTTCAGTTACATATATACATGACTGCCATGCAATAAGGGCAAAGAGACATAAGGAAAGGATATTGCCCATAAACTTTATAAATAAACGAAGCCTTTTTCCCGCATGGTCAACAAGGAGATCAACATGCACATGGCCATTTTCCTTTGCACAGAATAGTATACTGAAGGGCACAACAAGGGCCATCATATATTCAACAAGCTCAAAACTGCCTGCGACAGGGCTGCTGAAGATATACCTGAGACACACATCAGCGGCAGTAAGAAACATCATGGCTGCAAGTATCCATATGGCAATATGCCTTATGACAAAGACCAGAAAATTATTAAATCTGTCAAGCAGTGTTAAGATCATTTTAAAATATAAAAATTATTACTATCATTAATTCAATCTGAAACAAAAAGAACCCTTAATTGATCCGTTTACAGCCGGGGTTATGATCTGGCAGGCTATCATGGAGTCTCCATCTATTAACTCAAAATTAAAAGCCCGCTCTTCAATGTTCCACAATCTGCTTTCGTGTATCATTCCCGTAAAAATTCAAGGGTTGTATTGAGTATCTCGCGGGCCCTTTTATACCCCGCCTTTTCCATCTTTTTTACCCATTCATCCCATAACGGCTTACCGCCGGTCTCAAGCCACCTGTTCATTTCATCAGGGGAAAGCATAACAGGGTTTATAGTTTTACCCTCTTTGCGAGCCAGCTCATATACACCCTCTTTTGCCATATCGAATCTTTTGCCCCATAACCTTGCGCCCTGAATGCCACTGACCGATTCAACAGCCTTTTTGACATCATCAGGCAGTGAATCCCACTTTTTACTGTTGACTGCTATTGAAAAATAGACAGCCGGAAAGGGTGTCTGTATATAGAACCTTGCAACCTCATATAATCTGAATGAATGAACCGCCTCCCATGAAACACTCATGCCATCAATAACCCCCTGCTTAAGGGCAAGATATACATCCGGCATCGGCATTGACATGGGTATTCCGCCAAGGGCCTTCATCTGGTCTGTTGGCGGGCCGCCTGTTGTCCTGATCTTCAGGCCCCTTAAATCCTCAAGACTCTTCACCTGTTTTCCGGTGGTTATAAGAGAATATGGCTCAGTGGTATATAAAAGCAGTATGTGGTTGTCATGAAACTGATCTTTGATCTCAGGAAACTTTTCATAGAGCCGCCAGAGTGTCTCACTCCCCTTTTCACCCGTGGAAAAGGGCAGAGCAGGCAGGCTTATTACATCTGCAAGAGGGGTCATTCCTGGCCAGTAGCCGTGAAAACACCAGCCCATGTCAGCTATGCCTGTTCTGATGGCATTCCAGTTATCCTTGCCCTTTGCCAGGGTCTGATTAGGGAAGATAATGATCTTCAGCTCATGCTCTGTATTTTTTCTTACCGCCTCTTCAACCATTTCAATCCAGGGAGCCAGAGCATGAACGGGGCCCCAACCTGTTTTGGAATTCTGGTCGGAAAATCTAAGGGTAATGTTCTTTGCGCCTGCAATGGCTGGGAACAGCAGGGACATTAATAACATGGCAACAGGGATGATCCGGAAATATCCTTTCACGTTTACCTCCATATTAAAACATCTGCCTTAACACATCTAAAAAAAAATATAAAGAAATCAGGCGACAAAAATAAGTAGAAAAGGCATTTTAATCCATGATATAAAAGACTGGCATTAAAACAATACAAGTCATTGAAAATATTATACATGACCTGCCAGATGTTTTATGTTTAAAATATTACCATTTTTTCAGGGAGAAGGATAATTGCAGGGATTTAAAAAGATAAAAAGGGCAACAAACCTCTATGAGGATGTGGTAAACGAGCTTAAAAAGGCCATCCTCTCAGGCAAATACAAGACAGGAGAGGCACTCCCGAGTGAAACAGAGCTTGCAAGGATGCTAGGAGTTAGCAGGCCTGTAATAAGGGAAGGTATAAGGGTGCTTCAGTCAAGGGGTTTTCTGGAGATAAGAAGAGGCATAACAGGCGGCGCATTTGTTCGGGAGCTCTATCAGTTACCTTTCATGGAGGACTTTGCAGACCTTATCAGGTACAGGAGGGTAAAGGTGGATCACCTTGCCAGGGCGAGGCTGCTTCTTGAGCCCGAGGTGTGCAGGCTCACAGCCCAGAATGCAACGCCAAAAATGTTAAAAGAGATGCAGGATCTGCTGGCCTCTTATGCCGTTATAAAGGAGCATGACAAACTTGACAACCTTTATGCCCTGTTTCACAGGTTTGTGGGCCGTGCATGCGGAAACCCGATATACTCCATTATAATGGAGAATATCATGGATTTTACAGAGAGCTTTATAAGGACCATGAAGCCCGTAACCACTATTATCCACAATGATGGCGACCATGACAAAATACTAGAGGCATTCAAGCAGAGGGATTCTGAAAAGGCCGCAGAGGTGGGCACAAGGCACGCAATGGATATCTTGAGAGAGATGAAGGAGCTTGAGGATACATACCTTGAACTTTTGGGCAAATACCCTGAAGATGATGAAAATGAGCAGGAAGAGATGGAAGAAAGCTAGCCTGAACCACTTAATATGGACAATTTAAGCCTTGATTAGGGGTATATTGCACATAAAACCGGTTTTTTAAAATATTTTGACCATAAGTGCTGAATTTCTGCATTTTATTTTCTTCTTGACACAACGTGATATCAACCTTATGCTTGGCTTCAACATGGCATTTCTTTTTTATTAATTAAAAACAAAAGAGGAGGAACAAAAATGAGAGCTTTTATTTTTTCAGTACTGTTTATGCTTGTAGCAGGAATGGCCTATGCCGCTGACATCGATGGCAACTGGCAGGGAGAGGTTCCGGGTATGGGCGGAGGCGAACCCATGAAGATTAACTATACATTCAAGGCCGATGGAAACACCCTTACCGGCAACACAAAGGGCATGGATGGAAATGACCTGGCCATAAAAGACGGCAAGATTGATGGCAACAAATTTTCATTTGCTCTTGATTTTGGTATGGGCCAGCCACTGGTATTTAAGGGCGAGGTAAAGGGCGACACCATTGAAATGAAGATGGAGATGCCTGCCCCACCCGAAGGCGCACCAGCCGGACCGGCAATGGGCGAAATGCCCCCGACAATCCTCAAAAAAGTAAAGTAACAATATAAGATACTTTTATATAAGGCCGCGCAATTTTAAATTGTACGGCCTTTTTTTTTAAAGAAATATGAGGAAATCAGGGCCGCACACTCAATAAAAATCTTCCTTTATAAAAAACCTGTTTTGTTTTATGGCGCTACAATAGCAGGGGCAGCAGCCTGATGGGTTGGGACAGTGTCTGTAAAAAGGGGAGAGAGATGGCTATTACAAAAACTCCAGTTCCTCTTCCCTGAGCACCTTTATTTCATCCCTGATTCTGGCTGCCTCTTCAAACTCAAGATTAGCGGCAGCCTCCTTCATTTTCTTTTCAAGCTCCTTAATACTCTTTTTGATCTCATCAGGGTTTATATATTTCTGTGCCTTTTCAGTAACTGCAGGCACAGTTACATAGTCTGCCTCATATATAGAACCCAGCACATTATCAATATCCTTTGCTATGGATTCAGGCGTGATATTATGTTCCTTGTTATATTGAAGCTGTATCTCCCTCCTCCTGTTGCTCTCATCAATAGCCCTTTCCATAGAGCCTGTCATTTGATCTGCATAAAGGATGACTGTGCCGTTCAGGTTTCTGGCAGCCCTTCCGCATGTCTGAATAAGAGACCTCTCTGACCTTAAAAACCCCTCCTTGTCAGCATCCATAATGGCTACAAGGGAGACCTCCGGTATATCAAGCCCCTCCCTCAGCAGATTTATCCCTATAAGCACATCAAAGATGCCCAGCCTTAAATCCCTGATGATCTCCATCCTCTCAATCGTCTTGATATCCGAATGCAGATACCTGACCTTTACCCCAAGTTCAGAGTAATATTCGGCAAGATCCTCTGCCATCCTTTTTGTAAGGGTGGTTACCAGTATGCGCTCATTATTTTTTACCCTTTCTCTTATCCTGAAAAGCAGATCATCGACCTGCTTTTCAGCCGGCACAATAATAATCTCCGGATCGGTTAGCCCGGTTGGCCTGATTATCTGCTCGGTAAGGGCCTCGCTTATCTCAAGTTCATATGGGCCTGGCGTGGCAGATACATATACAACCTGATTCAATCTGTCATTAAACTCGTCAAACTTGAGAGGCCTGTTGTCCAGCGCTGAGGGCAGGCGAAAGCCGTAGTTTACAAGGGTCTCCTTTCTTGACCTGTCTCCCCGGTACATTCCTCCTATCTGCGGGACGGTAATATGGCTCTCATCAATAAAGAGCAGAAAATCCTTTGGGAAATAATCAAGTAGGGTTGGAGGGGCCTCACCCTGTGACCTGCCCGTAAGGTGCCTAGAATAGTTTTCTATACCGTGGCAGTAACCCATCTCTATCATCATCTCCAGATCAAAAAGGGTACGTTCCTCAATCCGCTGTGCCTCAATAAATTTATTGTTATTTCTGAATTCCTCCACCCTCTGCTTCATCTCCTCCCTGATACCATTTATGGCCTTTTCCCTGATTTCAGGGGATGTTACATAATGGGTTGCAGGATATATGGTGACCCTCTTAAGCTCCCCCTTGACCTTCCCTGTGAGCGGATCGATCTCCTGAATGGCCTCAACCTCATTCCCCCAGAAGGTTATCCTTACGGCCTTGTCTTCCTCATAGGCCGGGAAGATATCAAGGATATCGCCCCTCACCCTGAACCTGCCCCTGTAAAAATCAAAGTCACCCCGTTCATAATAGATCTCAACAAGTTTTTTTACAGCGCTCTCCCTGGAGAGTCTATCGCCCCTTTCTGCATACAGGATCATATCGTGGTATGCCTCAGGGGATCCAAGGCCGTAGATACATGAAACGCTGGCGATGATAATGACATCATCCCTGTCAAGGAGTGACCTTGTTGCTGAATGCCTCATCTTGTCTATATTTTCATTGATGCTTGAGTCCTTCTGGATATAGGTATCTGACTGGGGGATATATGCCTCTGGCTGATAATAGTCATAGTAACTCACAAAATACTCGACTGCATTTTCAGGAAAGAGATTCTTGAATTCACCATAGAGTTGAGCAGCCAGGGTCTTGTTAGGGGCCATGATAAGTGTCGGTTTCTGTACACCCTCTATTACATGGGCCATGGTAAAGGTCTTTCCGGAACCGGTCACACCAAGCAACACCTGATGCTTCAGGTTATTTTTTATGCCTCTAACCAGGTCATTAATAGCCTGCGGCTGATCCCCGCACGGTTTGAGGTCTGAAACGATTTTGAACATGAAGTTCCTTAATATGCAAATTTTGCGATTAAATAATTATATAACATATTGCGATAGGATATTAAAAAAACAGGCGCAAGGCGCAGGGTTCAAGGCACAGGGTAAAAGCCTTTCCTTGCGCCCTCCGCCCTGCGCCCTGTGCCTTGAGCTGAATCATATGTCTTTTCGCCATTTGGTGACACCATCTTTATCTTCCAGTAAAATGCCCATCTGTTTCAATTTATTTCTTATCTCATCTGCCTTTGCCCAGTCTTTCTGTGCCCTGGCCTCTTTCCTCTGTTTAATAAGTTCTTCGATCTCAGATTCATCAATGTCAGATGGCTTTTCTATCTGGGAAATAAAGACTGACGGCTTGAAATTCAATATGCCCAGGATAGCGCCGGCCTTATACAGGGCGGTTCTTTCATCTTTTAGCTGATCTATGACTGTTTTCGAAGGGTAGTCACCTGCCCCATCCATGATCCGGTTAAGCTCTTTTACCCTGTCAAAGATAATACCCGCAACACCGGCAGTGTTCAGGTCATCATCCATAAGGTTGATAAACCGGTTTAAAAAATCATTTTTCTGTTCGCCAGCCAATAACCCCTGAATATTGCAGATATTATCCCCGGAAGACCCCGTAAATTCCTCAACCCTCTGGAGGGTACGGTATATTCTTACAAGGCCGGCCTGAAAATCCAGCACATCCTTTTTTGAAAAATCAAGAGGGCTCCTGTATTGTTTTGACAGAAGAAAAAACCTCAGGACCTCAGGATGATATTCTTTAAGTGCATCTTTAATATAAATGAAGTTACCCAGGGACTTGGACATCTTTTCCGACTCAACAGTAAGAAAGCCGTTATGTATCCAGTAGCGGGCAAACTCACCTCCTGTTGCAGCCTTTGATTGTGCCCTCTCATTTTCATGATGAGGGAAGAGGAGATCCTGCCCGCCGCCATGTATGTCAAAGGTACTGCCCAGATAATTATTGCTCATAACAGAGCATTCCATGTGCCAGCCAGGTCTACCCTTTCCCCAGGGGCTATCCCACATTGGCTCGCCCGGCTTGGCTGGTTTCCAGAGTGTAAAATCCATTGGATGACGTTTTTTATCATTTATATCTATGCGGCTGCCTGCCTTCATCTCATCAAGTTTCCTGCCTGAAAGCCTGCCGTAATCATCCAGTTTTTCTACAGCATAAAAGACATCGCCATCAACCTCATATGCAAACCCCTTGTCAATCAGGACCTTGATCATCTCGATCATGCCGCCTATGTGTTCTGTTGCCCTGGGTTCAAGGTCTGGTTTCATCACAAAAAGGGCCTTCATATCCTCACTGAACGAGTCAATGTACTCCTGCGCAAGAGCAGCAGTATCCTTTCCAAGCTCATTGGCCCGGTTGATGATTTTGTCATCCACATCAGTAAAATTACGCACATATTTGACATCCATACCGCGTGATCTGAAATATTTTACCAGCACATCAAATACAATTGCCGAACGCGCATGGCCGATATGTGAATGGTCATAGACTGTTACGCCGCACACATAAATTCCTGCCCTGCCCTTGACAAGGGGGATAAATTCCTCTTTCTGCCTGGTTGCAGTGTTGTATAACTTCATTTTATATACCTTGCTATATTCTTAAAAAATAAAGATCAGGTTTTACCTGATCTTGAATGTTAAACTCTTACCGAAAACCGTAGACCTCAAACCTTAAACCGTTTTAATCAGACTCACAACCGCATATGCCTCCATACCTTCACCCCTGCCTGCAAAGCCCATCCCCTCGGTTGTTGTTGCCTTTATATTTATATTGCCTTTTTCAACTGCAAGTATAGGAGACAGTCTGTCCCTCATCGCCTCTATATGGGGAGAGATCTTGGGCTGCTGAGCTACAATAGTGCAGTCAACATTATTTATCATATAATTATCTTTCTCCACCATTGACATGACACTCTTTAACATAAGGAGACTGTCAATATCCTTATAGGCAGAGTCTGTATCAGGGAAGTGTCTGCCAATGTCACCTTTGCCTAGGGCCCCAAGTATAGCATCCATAATTGCATGGACAAGCACATCGGCGTCTGAATGGCCAAGCAGGCCAAGCTTCCAGGGGATATCTACTCCACCCAGAATCAACCTTCTACCCTCTGCCAGGCGGTGGACATCATATCCGAAACCTATTCGGAACATACAAAACTCCAGGTATACCTGATAATTAATGGCATGAGGCGCAGCTTCCGCCTGAACAGGAAGAGCAGCCAGATGAGGATGATTTTGCGGAAGAAGAATAATCTCCCCCGCCTTTGCCGCCACTCTTGAAACTGCATGCAGACATCTTACGCTTTACCTTTTTGGTGTCACATTTAGGGCATGTGACTGTATCGTTTCCAAGGACAATACACTCGAAATCTTCATTGCACTTTGTACACTGATATTCATAGATAGGCATCTCTTACTCCAATATTATTTTTGTTCTGTGATAATTTATAAGTTCCATAACCGTGGTTGTAAAGTCTTATCATGATAAATCTGAATTTATTATCCACCAGGGCATCTACTGATATACCCGTATACCGTATGCCATGTACCTTTAACCTCATAATACCTCTATTCTCCCCCCTGGAACAATATATGATCCACAAGTTTGCAGATAATGTGACCGATCATAATGTGGCTCTCCTGTATCCTTGCGGTCCTCTCGCTCGGGACAATAAGGCACAGATCACTCACATCTTTAAGCTTCCCACCCTTGCCTCCTGTAAGGGCAGCCACATAAATGCCCATCTCACTGGCTGTCTCTGCTGCGGATATTACATTCTGTGAATTACCGCTCGTGCTTATTGCAAGGAGGATGTCTCCCTCAAGGCCGATAGCCTTTACCTGTTTGGTGAAAATATCATTAAAGGAATAGTCATTCCCTATGCATGTAATAACAGAGGAATCTGTTGCAAGGGATATGGCCGGAAGGGGGGGCCTCTCCATTTCGAGCCTGTTGACAAATTCAGCAGCAATATGCTGCGCATCAGCCGCGCTGCCGCCATTCCCGCAGATCATAAGCTTCCTGTCGCTGGTAAATGCAGATGCTATTTTTCGTGCAAGGGTAATAAGTTCATTACAGCTCTCCTTGCTAAACTGCTCCTTTACCCTTATACTTTCCTGAACAATATCTTCTATTATATCCTTCATAATAACTCCCTGATCTAGACGATGATTTTATTCAGATTATCAATGCATTCTGCTACAGGCTTAAGTTCCTTTTCCTGTATAGTTCTTACGTCAAGAAGCACGCTATCCTTTTCAACCCTTACTATTACAGGTGGTGAGCAGGATTTAAGCGCCTCGCTTATTCCATTGGCAGTCATTTTTAACGGATTGAGCCTCAAAAGCCGTGTGGGTAGTTCTAACAGCGGCAAAGCGCCTCCTCCTATCTTGGATGTGCCGTCCACCATATCGGCCCTGAAGTTGCTCCCATCCTTTATCTTTATCATGCGGTACAGCCTTTTTAACCTTGATTTAAGCTCTTCATATGACTTACATATCATCTTAAGTGTAGGGATGGTCTTAATAGCCTTTTCTTCATCCCTGTATATGTTAAGTGTCTCTTCAAGGGCAGCAAGTGTAAGCTTGTCTATTCTAAGCGCCCTGTTAAGCTGGTTTTTGCGTATTTTTTCAACAAGCTCCTTTTTGCCGATTATTATCCCTGCCTGTGGGCCACCTAATAGTTTATCCCCGCTGAATGTTACAATGTCCACACCTTCACTAATCACCTGCTGGACCGTTGGCTCCCATTGATAGCCATATTTTGACAGGTCAATAAATGACCCGCTGCCAAGGTCTTCAATGACAGGGATATTGTATTTCCTGCCCAGTTCAACAAGGGCGGATCTCTTTACCTCTTCATGAAAACCTACTATCTGGAAGTTGCTCTTATGCACCTTTAATATTGCAGCGGTTTCAGAGGTTATTGCTGCTTCATAATCATTAAGGTGGGTCTTGTTGGTTGTTCCAACCTCAATCATTTTTGCCCCGCTTTTTTTCATTACATCCGGGATTCTAAAAGAGCCTCCTATCTCAACGAGCTCTCCCCGCGAGGCAATAACCTCACGCTCTTTTGCGAGTGTTTCAAGGGTAATAAGCACAGCGGCAGCATTATTGTTTACCACCATTGCCGCCTCAGCCGAGGTCAGTTCACCAAGAATGCCTTCAACATGGACATATCTGCTGCCACGCTTTCCCTTTTCCAGATCATATTCAAGGTTGCTGTATCCCCCGCCTATTTCAATTAACCTTTTTATAACCCTCTCTGCCAGTATTGACCGGCCAAGATTTGTATGGAGGACAACACCTGTAGCGTTAATTACATTGCGGAGGCTCGGGCAGGAAAGGTTTTCGAGCCTTATTATGACCCTGCTTATGATATTTCCCGGATCGATCAGATGGCTTTCTTTTAATATGTCACCCTTCTCTATGCCCTTTCTTGTCTCAGACAGTATCTCATTTATTGCCCGCATGATAAGGGTTCTGGGATAGCAGCCTAAAATATCTTTTATTTCGGGGCTATCAAGCAGCCGGTCAACAGCCGGTATCATCCTGTATAATTCTGCCCTGTTATCTCTCATTTTTTTGATTTGCCTGCCCCCTGATTATT
>CAYWRH010000026.1:0-34191 GCA_964460435.1 uncultured Desulfatiglans sp. | reverse complement strand
TTGGTAGGAGAAGCGGCTATGAGTGCAAATGAAATACTCGATATGCTTATGGGCATTGTTCAGACAAGCGGGGTGGCCAATTTTCAGTTTAACCTGGTTGTCATGTGGATGATAGGGCTGCTTTTTATCTACCTGGCTATTGCCAAAAATTTTGAGCCGCTATTACTTCTGCCAATCGGCTTCGGTATCTTTATTGTGAATTTCCCACTGGTGCCGCTGATGGGTTTTACAGAACAGGGCCACGCACAGTTGCTGCAATTTTTCTATCGTTACGGCCTTGAGTGGGAGATAATCCCCTGTGTAATATTCCTTGGCCTTGGCGCCATGACAGATTTTGGGCCGCTGATAGCCAATCCCAAGACCCTTATCATAGGGGCCGGCGCTCAGCTCGGGGTATTTGTCACCTTTACAGGCACTATACTTGCCGGTTTTACACTTAAAGAGGCCGCCTCGGTCGGCATTATCGGCGGTGCAGACGGCCCGACCACTATTTACCTTACTCAGCATCTTGCACCCCAGCTTTTAGGTGCAAATGCCCTTGCAGCATATTCTTACATGGCAATGGTGCCCCTTATCCAGCCCCCTATCATGAGGCTCCTTACGACTCAGAAGGAAAGGCTGATCAAGATGAAGCAGATGAGGAATGTATCAAGGCAGGAAAGGATACTCTTTCCTATTGTTACAGTGGCTATTATAGCGCTCCTTGTACCCTCTGTGGTGCCGCTTATGGGCATGTTCATGCTGGGCAACCTGATGAAGGAGAGCGGTGTGGTGGCAAGGCTTTCAGACACGGCGCAGAATGCCCTCATGAATATAGTAACCATTTTCCTTGGTGTCTCAGTCGGGGCAACCATGCATGCGGATGTCTTTTTGCCCCCATTTAGCTCAGAGGCTTTTACCAGCCTGGAATACTGGAAACCTTTATTTATCTTTGCACTTGGACTTGTAGACTTTGCAGTATGTACTGTCGGAGGTATTCTTACCGTAAAGGTGATGAACCTTTTCCTGAAGGAAAAGATAAATCCGCTTATCGGCTCTGCCGGGGTCTCTGCTGTGCCCATGTCAGCCCGTGTATCAGAGCTTGAAGGCATCAGGTATGACAAGAAAAACCACCTGCTCATGCATGCAATGAGCCCGAACCTGGCAGGTGTTATTGGTTCGTCGGCAGCAGCAGGCATGTTTATAGCCATGTTTAATTAATAATTGTCTGATATTTTATATAAAGGTAGACAAAAATGAAAAAAACAATAATTACACTGCTTATTCTTATTTTTCTCCCCGGGTTTTTATATGGAGGGGGGGATATGCCTAAGGTGCCATTAACCGATGATTCACAGATCATCTCGGAAAATGGGGGTAAACTCCTATTTACAACAGGCTTGTCTCATGACGAGGCACTGGCCTATTATAAGGAGACATTCAAGGGGCTCAAGGATATCAATTACCGTGACTGGAAAAACGCCACATATATAGAGGATGACAGCAACAGACCCTGGCATTCTGTCCTCATCTCCAAGAAAATGGAAGACCAAAAGACTACAATAGTCATTTCTCAGGACAGCTGGAGCTGGATAGTCGGGACACTTATCCTCAGGTTTATTGGCGTCTTTATTGTGCTGCTTATCCTGTATGTGGGGCTGACAGCATCAGGGGCCGTAATAAGCAGGGTTGTAAGCAGGAATGCAGCAAAGGCAGCTGCAAAGTAGAAATAAAAAGGATCAATCTGCCCCATAGGGGCGGATTGATCCTTTCAGGAAAAGTAATCTGATTATCTGCGAGAATTATCCCTGTTATTCTACAGTAATCAGAACAGCGTCTGCCTCAACCGTATCACCGTTCTTGCATTTTACCTCTTTTACGGTACCGGTATATGATGTAACAACCGGCAATTCCATCTTCATTGCCTCAAGGATCAATACCTCGTCATCTTCGGTAACCTTGTCTCCGGGTTTTACCTTTACATCCAGTACCTTTCCGCCCATGGGTGCGATTATTTCATTCACAATAGACCCTCCATTAACTTTTGTTTATAAGATATAAAATTACCGAATATAAACCTTTTTAGCCTGCATTTGTCAAGGCCAAATTTTAAATTATATACTGGTGAATGGCATACTATTTGAATATAAACCATGAGAGTGCTTGACTTAATATATGTAATTAAGTAATATCAGGCAATTTTATATTAACCTGTATAATTTTTTGCAAATAAGAATCATATTTTTTCTAATTATTATGACTGCAAGCAGGAGATACTTCTATGCCTCAAATGTACATATGGGTTGCTGAGACAAAAAAGGGCAGAAAGCTTAAGGGTGAGCTGGAGGCTGCATCTGAACAGATTGCAATGGCCCAGTTAAGAAAACGGAACCTTAAGGTCTTGAAACTGAAGCCAAAACCCAAGGATATCTTTGAAAATGTAGCCTTTATGCAGCCGAAGGTCACAAACAAGGATCTGGTTATCTTCACCAGGCAGTTTTCCACAATGATCGATGCGGGCCTTCCCCTTGTGCAGGGTCTGAATATACTGGCTGACCAGGCTGAAAACCCCAAATTCAGGTCGATCCTTAAACAGATTACAAAGGATGTCGAAGGGGGTTCAACCCTTGCGGAGGCGATGAAAAAGCACCCCAAGGTATTTAATGAGCTGTTTGTGAACCTTATTGCCGCAGGTGAGGTTGGAGGTATACTTGATACCATTTTACAGCGCCTTGCAACATTCATTGAAAAGGCAGCAGAACTCAAGTCAAAGATCAAAGGCGCACTTACATACCCCATCGTTGTTGTATGTATCGCCTTTATTGTTATCGCTGTAATCCTTATATTTGTTATCCCTGTATTTCAGGATATGTTCGCAAGCTTCGGTTCTGCCCTGCCCGCTCCCACTCAGCTCGTTGTAAATATGAGTGATTTCATGAAAGGCAATATCCACTGGGTAATCTTAGGGATTGTTGTCCTTGCATTTGCCTTTAAACAATACAGGAACACAAAGGGGGGCAGAAAGACCACTGATAACATAGCCCTTAGACTGCCCATCTTCGGGGATCTCCTGAAAAAGACCGCTGTTGCAAGGTTTACCAGGACACTCGGCACCATGCTGGCGAGCGGTGTGCCTATCCTTGATTCCCTTGAAATAGTGGCAAAGACAGCAGGCAATGTAATTATTGAAGAGATCATCTATGAGGTAAGAGGGAGCATAGCAGAGGGCCAGACCATTGCCGAACCGCTCTCTGAAAATGACATCTTCCCCGGAATGGTTATTCAGATGATATCTGTCGGCGAGGCGACAGGCGCCCTTGATACAATGCTTGAAAAGATAGCCGATTTTTATGACAAAGAGGTTGATGCTGCTGTTGATGCTCTGACCTCCATGCTGGAACCGCTCCTTATGCTGTTTTTAGGCGGGGCTATCGGCGGACTCGTAGTTGCAATGTACCTGCCTATCTTCTCAATGGCAGGAGCAGTCGGCTCCTAGATTTTTCCTATGGTCGATACAGACCCTGATACCAGTCAGACCGAACTGAAAGGGAGGCTTCAGAAGCTTATGCTTCTGAGGCTCCTTTTTGTATCGGTTTTGCTGGGTATATCCATATTTCTGCAGGCAAGGAAGACAGAGACCTATTTCGGCGATATCCAGACTTCTCACTATCTCCTTATTGCCATTGTATATTCTCTCACCTTTGTCTATATAATCCTGTTTAAGACCTTTAAGGATCTTGCAAGGCAGGCCTATCTTCAGCTTCTCCTTGATTCATTTTTTATTACTGCAATCATCTATGCGACCGGCGGAATAGGGAGCATCTTTTCATTCCTTTATATATTAAACATAATCAATGCGAGTATCATTCTATACCGCAAAGGGGGCATGATAATCGCAAGCAGTTGCAGCATATTGTACGGGCTGCTACTTGATCTCCATTATTATGGCATTATTGATCCCCCTGGCCAGGGCCGTGAATATCCCTTTGAGTATCAGCCATCAAATATTTTCTTTATTATTCTGGTAAATATTGCAGCCTTTTATATTGTAGCCTTTTTAAGCAGCTTTCCTTCTGAGCAGGCGAAAAAGAGCAGGGCAGAACTCAGGGAAAAGGAGGAGGACATCTCTAAGCTTGAGGCGCTGAATGAATGGATTTTAAGCAGCATAGCATCAGGGCTCATAGTAACAGATGACCAGAAGAGGATAATACGCCTTAACCCTGCAGCTGAAAGGATTTTCAATCTTTCAGGCAAGGATATCAGGGGTAAAAAGGTATCTGATATCCTGAAACTATCAGATGGATTCCTGGTGTCCTCAACTCCTGCAGATCAATCTGTATCAGGCGCTCCAAATAGTTACAGCGATATTAGTTACAAGAACAGCTTCGGGGAGACACTTTCCCTCAGGCTCTCCAGGTCTCCTCTGATCGTGCCTGATACAGGACAGAAGGGAAATATCCTACTCTTCCAGGATGTAACAGAGATGAAAAGGATAGAAAAGGAGATCAAACGTATCGAAGGGCTGGCGCTTGTTGGTGAGCTTGCAGCAGGGATCGCCCATGAAATCCGTAATCCCATGGCCTCCATAAGCGGTTCAATACAGATGCTTAAGGAAGAGATGGATACCAACGAGGTAAACAAGAGGCTTATGGAAATCATTTTAAGAGAGATTGACAGGCTTAACCATCTCATAAATGATTTCCTCAAGTTTGCAAGGCCAAAACCCTTTGAGATGCGACAGTTTCATCTGAATGAACTGATAACAGAATCCCTTGAGCTGATTAAAAACAGCAGCAGGTGGAAGAAAGATATAATGTTAAAAAGCGATCTCTCTGTTGATGACCTGATGTTGTCAGACCCTGAGCAGATCAGGCAGGTGATCTGGAACATCCTTCTGAATGCGGCAGATGCCCTGCCTGAAAGGGGCTTTCTGCATATAACAACGCGCAAGGTCAAGGGTGAAGGGCCAGATGGTTTAATGCAGGATATGATTGAGATAGTGTTCAGGGATTCAGGCAAGGGTTTTAGTGAAAAGGCCCTGGTGCACATGTTCTCTCCATTCTTTACTACAAAGGAGGGGGGGTCAGGGCTGGGCCTCGCAATGGTGAAACAGATTGTAGAGGGGCTCAAAGGGAATATCAGCGGCAGAAATCATCCTGAAGGCGGGGCAGAGATAATTGTCCGCCTTAAGGTGCAATAATTTATAGCTTAAAGGGAATGATTTAAATGGATTTTCTGAAAAGAGATTATCTGCTCAGGGTATCAAAACCCAGCAGGTATGTCGGCAATGAGATAAATGCAATAAAGAAGGATCATAAAAAGGTTGATGTAACCTTTGCGCTGGTCTTCCCTGATGTGTATGAGGTGGGGATGTCACATCTGGGATTAAAGATACTGTATGGAATCCTGAACAGCCATGAGTGGATTGCAGCCGAAAGGGTCTTTTCACCCTGGCCGGATATGGAAAATGAGTTGAGGAAAAACAGAATCCCAATCACCACCCTGGAGTCAGACACCCCTCTTAATGCCTTTGATGCGATTGGAATAAGCCTGCAGCATGAGCTTTGCTATACCAATATCCTGACAATGCTTAACCTTGCAGGTATACCCTTTTTCTCGGCTGAAAGGGATGACACCTATCCATTGATTATCGGGGGAGGGCCAGCCTGTTTTAACCCTGAGCCTGTGGCGGATATCTTTGATGCCATATTGATTGGAGATGGCGAGGAGGCTGTTAAAGTGCTGTGCAGGGTTATAAGGGATGCAAAAAATGCCAAAAGGGGGAAACGATTTATCCTTGATGAGCTGAGCAGGATAAAGGGCTTTTATGTCCCCTCTTTCTTTAAACCCCATTATGACAATGAACAGCGATTTACTGAAATAGAACCCCTTATTAAAGGTTATGAGAAGGTTGAAAAGGCAATAATGCCGGATTTGAACAGCGCATTCTTTCCTGTGGATCAGGTTGTGCCATGCGCCCAGCTTATACATGACCGGCTGGCTTTTGAGATATCAAGGGGGTGCACAAGAGGATGCCGTTTCTGTCAGGCAGGCATCATTTACAGGCCTGTAAGGGAGCGTGCTCCAGTTAATATCCTTGACCTGGCTGACAGGGCGCTTGGCTCCACAGGCTATAACGAGGTATCCCTGCTATCCCTGAGCGCTGGAGATTACAGCCTCATTGCCCCTTTATTAAAGGAGCTTATGGACCGCCAGGCAGAAAAAAGGGTTGCAGTAAGTCTTCCCTCCCTCAGGATAGACAGCATTGATCCTGCCATGCTTGATGAGATTAAAAGGGTGAGAAAAACCGGGTTTACCCTGGCCCCTGAGGCTGGCACTGACAGTCTCAGGCGTGTAATAAACAAGACGCTTACCAATGATGAAATAATAGGCACCGCTAAGGATGTGTACAATGCTGGCTGGAAGCTGATAAAGCTATATTTCATGATTGGGCTGCCCGGTGAAACAGAGGAGGATCTTTACGGGATTATTGATCTCGCAAAAAAGGTTGCTGCCTGTGCAAGGGGCAAGGGCAGGAAAGAGGTGCTAAACATCAGCGTTGCAGCATTTGTCCCCAAATCACATACCCCTTTTATGTGGGAGCCACAGATAGGTTATGAAGAGAGCGTGAGGCGGATTAATGTCATACGTGATGCTTTTAACGGGCCTCTTGTAAGGGTCAAGTGGAATCAGCCAGAGATAAGCTGGCTTGAAGGGATCTTTTCAAGGGGTGACCGCAGGCTTCTGAATCCCCTGATAAAGGCATGGGAAAAGGGCGCCAGATTTGATGCCTGGAGTGAATATTTTAATATGGGCCTCTGGAAGGAGTGCTTCATGGAATGTCAGGTTGACCCTGAATATTATCTGCATCGCCGTCGCAGCATGGATGAGACACTCCCATGGGGCCATATCTCTTCAGGCGTTTCATCAGAGTATCTTAAAGAGGAGTATCGGAATTCCTTAAATGAGATCATGACACCTGACTGCAGAAAGGGGTGTCTTAAATGCGGGGTATGTGATTTTGATGAGATAATGCCTCATATCAATTCTCACTGGTCAGCGCCTGAAAAGAGGATAAAAGGATCACTATCCCAGGATGATGCAGGGCAGAAGTCAAGGATCAGGATAACCTTCACCAAGATGGGCACTGCCTCTTTAATAAGCCACCTTGAACTTGTCAAGCTTCTTACAAGGGCATTCAGAAGAACCGGGCTCGATATGGTATTTTCAGAGGGGTATCACCCCATGCCCAGGTTTTCATTTGCATGCGCATTGCCGGTAGGGACTGAGAGCCTGTGTGAGACAGCGGATATAGAGTTATATGGCCATATTAATCCTGAACTTGTCAAAGAGGAGCTGAATCTCTGCCTGCCTCATGGTATAAGGATATCGGATGTGCGCGACATAACAGGCATATCAAGGGGTATGGTTATCAGGGAAAGCCATTATCATATGGGTGTTACAGGCATTGAGATAGACCGGCAGTTGCTTAGTAATTTTATTAACTCCGATAGTTATGAGGTTACCAAAAGGTCAGACAAGGGTGTTAAAAGGGTAGATGCAAGAAAAATGGTTAAAAGTATCGGGTTTATCTCTGACAATACATTAGAGCTTGTCATTGCACATACAGATGGACCGGAGCTTAAGCCTTCAGGTATAATAGCTGAGATATTCAGGATAAACCCTGAAGAGATTTATAAAATAAAGGTCTTGAAGGTTAAACAGATAACCGGGTAAATCCGGCATGGCTGATTTACCCGGCGCTCGACAGGAGATAAAAACAATAAAAAGCGGAAAGGCATATGGCGAGTGAACTTATAATCAATTCCAGACTCCATGAGACCAGGGTTGCCCTGGTGGAAAACAGTGATGTGGCCGAGCTTTATATAGAGAGAAAGACCGGCCAGGAACTAATAGGCAACATCTACCGCGGCAGGGTGGTGAGGGTGCTCCCCGGCATGCAGGCAGCCTTTGTTGATATAGGCCAGGAGAGAACCGCATTTTTATATGTAACTGATGTGCACAGGGATATGCCTGACATTGACAATATGATGCTCAGCAGGTACCAGAATGGCTCTGATCCGGTAAAAGGTGAGGCCGTTAATGCTGAATATAAAAAGGAGCAGGAGCGGCAGGTAAATATAGAAGATCTGCTCCGTGAGGGTCAGGACATCATGGTGCAGGTTGCAAAGGAACCCCTTGGCACAAAGGGGGCAAGGCTTACATCATACATATCACTTCCCGGAAGACACCTTGTGCTGCTCCCTACTGTAAACCATATCGGCATATCAAGGCGCATAGAGGACCCGGAAGAGAGGGAGAGGCTTAAGAACCTGGTGAAGGAGATCAGGACTGACGAATCGGGTTTCATTGTGCGCACTGTAAGTGAAGGCACTGATGCGGACAAGCTGAAATCAGAGATGGATTTCATGCTTAAACTGTGGAAGGATATCAAAAACCGCATGGCAAATGCGACTGGCCCCGGCCTTTTATACATGGATCTCTCTGTGTCACTCAGGGCTGTGAGGGATCTTTTTACCAGAGAGGTGGATAGATTAATCATTGATGACATCAATGAGTATGAAAAGATCATGGAGTTTGTCGATAAATTTGCCCCTGCATTAAAAAATTCCATTGAGCTCTACAGCGGGGATGATCCCATCTTTGATGTCTATGGCATAGAGATGGAGATATCACGGGCGCTTGATAATGTGATATGGCTTAAATCGGGCGGTTATATAATAATAGAGATGACAGAGGCGCTTACATCCATTGATGTTAATACCGGAAGTTATGTCGGCAAGAGAAACCTTGAAGAGACCATACTAAAGACAAACCTTGAGGCGGTTAAGGAGCTTGCTTACCAGCTCAGGCTGCGCAATATAGGGGGGCTGATAGTAATAGACTTTATAGATATGGAGAAGGCCGAGAACCGGCAGAGGGTGTTCACCGCCCTTATAGAGGCATTAAGCAAAGACAAGGCAAAGACCAATGTCCTGCCCATGAGCGAGCTTGGCCTTATAGAGATGACAAGGAAAAGGACAAGGGAAAATCTGGGGAGATTTCTGACCGAGCCCTGTCATTACTGCGAGGGAAGGGGTGTAATAAAATCTAAAAAGACCATTTCATATGAGATATTCAGGGATCTGGAGAGAGAGCCCCCGCCGCTGTCAGAGAGTGATGACAAGGTATATGTGGAGGTCAACCCTGAAATAGAAAATGTGATCAAGGAAGATGAGCAGCAGTCCATAATGCTCCTGGAAAAAAAGATAAAGAGAAGGATTATCATTTTATCCAGGAGCGATTTTCATATGGAGCAGTATACAATAAGCACTTAAAAAAGATAAACCCCTCTATTTTTTCGGACAGGATGCAGGCAAACCCTCTGGCATGCCGCCTTTGCTTAATATGACATGTCTGGCGATGAGCCATTTGCCATCCTGCCCGACCAGTTCAGTCCGTTCTGTCAGGCAAATATAAGGTTAAGCAGGGCCATAATTACAAGTAATCTATTTTTTTTCAGTTTTTCCCCCTTTTATGTGGGCTGCAAAAAACCTGAAGATATCGGTCATACTGTCATTAATTACTGTTCCGTGATCCCCGTATGGGAACTCCAGATAATAATACTCTATGTTAAGCTCCTTCATGGTATTGATCCACTGGTGCGCATAGCTGGCCGGGACCACATCATCCTTGTTGCCCTGAACAAGCATCACTGGTATCCCTGCCTCTTTTATAGGGGTTAATATCTCCGCACGGTTCTGCAGCATCATAAAGGCAGCAGGGGCTATCGCAGCTATTGCAGCCCACTTCTCCTTATATTTCTGCCCAAGAAAAAGGGTGCCTGCCCCGCCCATTGAATGACCCATAAGGTAGATGCGGTTTTCATCCACATTGAACTCCTTCTGCATCATTGCGAGCACATTCATAACATCCTTTTCACTCAGTTCCGCAAGATTAGGCGGTTCAACCTTATTTCCTCCCATTACTATAACAGGAGATCCGTACCAGCCACCAACATTATAACCAAGTGGACCGGCAACAATGTATCCGCCCTCTTCTGCCAGGTCTATCAGACGGTCGCGCACGATAAAATTGGCATCACCGCCAAGCCCGTGCAGCGCAATAACAAGCGGATTCTTTTTATCCTTTGAAACCTTTGTAGAGACATACAATACATACCCCAGATCCTCATTTGTATCGGCAAAATGATATTTGCGCTGCTCCGCACGGGTGTCAGGCTTGATAGTGATCGGGAATTTGGGCATAGGCTTTTTGGCAGGTGAAGCTGGCTGTGCTGTTGCCTGCTGAGCCAGCAAAATACAAAGATAAATGGCAATAGTGGTTGTAAAGAGTGAACAGATTCGCTTTTTCATGGTGATATCTCCTGTTAAAATCCTTTTAGCTGTTTGTAAATTTACAATATATTTAGGCAGCTATATTCACCATGTCAAATGAAAATTCTTTTAAAATTGCCTGTTATTGTGCATATTCAATAAAGTTACAGGAGCATCAATAACTTGGAAAATTATTTTTCTATCGTGACAGGAGACTAGTTTCTATGTATATTCATGCGCATTACTAAAACTTAAATAGAGGAGCCTTAAATGTTAATAAAATCTATCAAATCTCTTTTACTGATTACCCTTTTTGTTTTGGCCCTGTTAACTACAACCATTGCCTTTGCCTCCGGGGAGGCCAATAACAATGATACAGTGGAGCTCAAGAATGGTGACAAAATAACAGGAACGGTTTTAACCACCACATTTACAGTAACATCGCCCTATTCGATTGTAACACTGGAAAGGGATAAGATATCCGAGATAGCTATTATGCCTGAGGGTTATAACCACGACATAATAACCCTCAATGAGGGGGGCATACTGGAAGGGACAATCGATGAGAGCTCTATTTCAATTCAAAATGAGAAGGGCGAAAAGACTACCCTTAAAAAGGAAGAGTGCAAAAAGATCATATTAAAGCCGATAAAATAAGGCGAGAGGCGCTCCGTGCGGGAGATAAAATAAATAAAACCGGTAAAGAGTTAAAGGAGCGTAAAGCGTTCCCATACGAAAAAAGTATTCACCACAGATGCATAGAGTTTACAGAGTTATATTATTAATTTCTTCTCCGTGCTCTCCGTGTACTCCGTGGTGAAAATAATATCTATTGCATTTTCACCAATGTTCACGGAATTTTAAAAGAAGGACAAAGACAGAGGTCGTCAGCTCAATAAAAGCTCTGCTACAGAGACACCAATGGTGGATGGGATAACGCCCATTTTTATGCTGACCCCTGAATAACCCCTTTCTCCTGAAAGCCTTTTCACCTCGCCATGTGACAGGGCGCCGCTTATGTCCTTTTCAAGAATCATTACTGTTGCCGGGGCCATTGGTCCGTCAGGATAATCCATGATAATGGCAAATCTCCCGTCTGACAGCTCCACTGTGGAGCCGATCGGGAATATCCCCATCATCCTTACAAAATGTTTTAAGAGCACCATGTCAAAGCTCTTTTCCCCTTCGCTCCACATCTTTCTTAAGGCCTCATCCGGGGTAAAAGCCCTTTTACGGTATTTACGGTCAGCGGTAAGCGCCTCATACACATCAACAATGCGCAGGATCCTGCCTGAAAGGCTGAGCCTTTTCATGAAATGGGTCTTGGGATAACCTGTCATGTCTGGGTTCAGGTGGTGTTCAAACGGGCCCAGTATGATTTTTGACCTCAGCTCCTTGTCTGCATTGAGCCTCAATATCCTTTTTACACCCAGCAGGGGGTGGCTCTGAACCATATCCCATTCATCATTATTAAGCACTCCCTGTTTAAGTATGATATCCCTTGGCACACCCACCTTGCCCAGGTCATGGAACAGTCCGCATACAGAAAGTTGCTCAAGCGCCACATTGGATAAACCTATCTGCTTTCCAAGGCATGCCGCAAGAAGCGAGACATTAACCGAATGGGTATATGTATAATCATCATATTCATGTATGGTTGCAAGCCCCAGTATCAGTGACCTGTCTTCATGAATCAGGTCAACTATATTCTGGGCAAGTCTCCTTGCCTTAAGCACACCGGCTACGCCCCTGGAGGCCTTTTCTGCTACATCCTTTACAGTATCAAGTGCCATCATGTAGGCTGTTTTGGCCTTTTTCTTCCTTTTATAGCCCTCCCCGCTCTCATCGCCAGGGTGATCATCATCCTTTTTTTTCAGGATATCCACCCATTCCAGGGAATAACCCGGGAATTTGCCCTTAAGCCATTCAAAGGGTGATTCATTTTTTATGGAGAGATCAATCAGGCGTATCAGTGTCATAATATCGTTATATGAGGCCTTCGCACTGGTAATGGAAAACTGAATGGCGCCAATACCTCTTTCAGAGAGATAACCCACCATCTCATTAATTACATTCTGGTTCTCCCGTCCTGTGCGGAGTTTTTCACCGTCTATATGGATTCTGCCCCGCCAGAGCTGTATCTTAAAATCACCCTCTTTTGTCATCTCATCAAGGATGGTTTTAAACTTTACGAGGCACTCCTTGATTAACCTGTTATTATCCTTATGTATCCTTGCTGTATAGATAAGGTTATGCATCACCCTTATAAACTCAATCGCATTTGTTGCCGGCACTATCCTGTTTTCATCTGTCATTTGCAGGCACCTCCTTTGACAATTCCTCTATTGCGCTCTCCGCTATCTTCCTTATGCCGGAAAACATGGATCTTTTTGCAGCATCAAGTACCTTGTCTGCCTCTGCTATGCCTAGTGTGCAAAGGGCGATAGCCGCCCCTTTCCTGAGTATGGCTCTCCTAGAGCCTGTAAGAAATCCCCATTTTAAAAGGGTCTCCTTAAGAAATGGCACAGAACGGGATGAACCGCATTTACCGAGTGTCCTGAAGCACTCTATCAGATGGTTTGCATAGAAATCGGTTGAACTGATCTTCTTTAGGTATGATACAAGAAAATCTTCTGAACCAGGATCGCGGATACGCCCCATCTGTTCCAGAACAAGCTTCCTGATGGAATCCTCTTTATCATCTACAAGGCTGAACATATCTTTCATACGTCCAGGGTCTATCTTGAGTATCCCCTTTATGGCGGCATAGCGCACAGCCCCGGATGAGTGGCGCGAAAGTCTCTGGAGATATTTCAGGGATTGAGGGTTATCCATTTTAAGAAGAACAGAGACAAGCCTTTCAAGTAGATTATCGCCCGCATTATTGATGGCAAGCTCCAGTGCGCCTATATCCCTTGAGGAAAAATGGACAATGGCATCCAGCAACACCTTTTTTTTGGCATCACTCTGGGGTTTTAAATAGAGGGATAAAAGGGTATGAATCGCCCTGCTGTCAAGCAGAATAAAGATATCATACAGGGTTGAGGCATCAGCAGTTTCTGTCTGTTCCCATATCTCTTCAAGTGAAGCAAGGGCCTCCTTGCCTGATACACTGGAAAAAAAATCTGAGATCAGTTTGTCAGACCATTCCAAATCTTCCCTGCAAATATCCCTGATATACTGAAGCCCCAGAAGGATCTTCAGTGCTACATTAAAATCCCCTCTGCCAAGAGAAAGTATGAACTCCTCTTTAAGGACATCAAGTATCTTTGAAAAGTCATCCTCCTCCTTCTGCTGCAGGAGGCTGTCCAGAAGGGCATCCAGATATGATGTTATGTCAGCCTCCTCTTCAGAAAGGATCATATCTTTTAACTTAATCTCCTCATCAGGCGTAAGAGAGATGTTAATGAGATCAATAGGAGGATCTGCCTGATGAGCCTTTTCTCTCATCTCAGCGGCTTCGGTTATTGATGATGAGGCCCTGCCTGTGACAATCTCATTAAAATCCTCCTCTTCACTGCCGCTGCCTGAAAAAAACTCTGTAACCTCATAAAGGATATGGGGAAAAGGGTTCTCCCAGAGTGCGGTTGCGATATCCCCTTCAGGTTCTGCTGATAATTTTATATACCTGTTAATTATCAGGAGCAGATCGCTGACCTCCTTCTGCTCCACACCGGGTAGAAACTCAAGCCATCTTATCCCATCCCTGAAGAGTGTATGGTGCAGGGTGCCCTCCTCTGGCAACCCTTCTGAAATTATACCATCACGGCATAAAATCTGTTCCCTTTCTATCTCAAGCCTTAATCTCCCGAATTTATTTATATATGCTGTAAGCTGAGTATAAAACTGATTAATGGAATTTTTACAGATGTTATGACCCTCAGGGTATAATGTCAGGTTCTTGACAGTAAGTAGGAGGGCAGTAAAAAGCCTCCTTACCAGATTCAGCTCCACATCTGAAGGGGTTTTATTATCTATCAATGCCTTCTGATTCCCCATATTTTCCATTTCCAGACCACTTAAAATTCATACGGCGACACATAATTCAATCTTTGCAAGGCAGGTGTTTTTAAGTCGTTTTAACGACTATCTTTTTATTCTGCAAGATATGTACCACAAAAGGGAAATATCCCGTCCTGTTCAAGATTTAAATAGTAATCATAGGAAGATAGGCTGATTCTGGATGAAGCTTTCAGCCATCTTTTGATTATATCCTTTTGCTGAAAACAGAAGGCTGACAGCTGACCGCTTGCCCGTCATCCACAGCAGCTCTGCTACAGAGAGTGGAAATCCAGAAACCGCAGTTTCTGGATGGACACCAAATAACATTTCTTCTTGTTTGGGAATAAAAAATAGGTTAATAAAAGAGACCCAGCCTGGCTGAATATTCTATTTCTTTTGGAGCAGATGAAGGTTATTTATCAACCTGACACGGAGCCTGAATGAACCACGACTACAAACATGCACGCGAAAGGATGATCAAGACCCAGCTCATCCCCAAGGGTATAACTGACAAGGGTGTGCTTGAGGCCATGTCAAAGGTGCACAGACACCTGTTCCTTGAAGAGGCCCTGGCAGGCGAGGCATACAATGATCACCCGGTTCCTATCGGCCACAAGCAGACTATATCCCAGCCCTATATTGTGGCCCTTATGACCCAGATACTGAGACTCACAGGCAAGGAAAAGACCCTTGAGATAGGCACAGGAAGCGGTTATCAGACAGCAATACTTGCGGAACTCTCGTTAAAGGTCTATACCATAGAACGTATCCGCCCTCTCATGGAAAAGGCCAGATACCTTTTGAATTCCCTTGATTATACAAACATCCTTTTCAAGTACTATGACGGCACTCTAGGATGGAAGGAGTATGCCCCCTACAATGCAATAATTGTCACCGCGGGCGCACCGCAGATACCTGAAAATCTTGTTGAACAGCTTGCTGAAGGTGGGAGGATGGTGATACCTGTTGGCGGGAAGACAAACCAGGAGCTCATTGAGGTGATAAGGCTCAAAACCGGATACAGAACAGTCAGGCATGGCGGATGCCGCTTTGTGGATCTGATAGGCGCACATGGCTGGAAAGAGTGATCAGAAACCTGCTGTTTCAGCAATAGCAAATGATTTTCTGAACATACCTGTCTCAATGCTCAAGGGTGTTGGGGCCAAAAGGGCAGCAGGCCTAAAAAAAAGGGGCATATCCACTGTGCTCGATCTCTTCTATCTTATACCAAAGGATTATGAGGACAGGACAAAGATCACCCCCTTCAGTAAGCTAATCAATGGCAAACCAGCATATATAAAAGGAAAGGTGCTTTCATCAGGTGAAGAGAGGCTCTTTCGTTCCAGAAAAAATCTCTTTAAGATAATCCTGGGCGAGGGCATTTTTCAGGTTGACCTTTGCTGGTTCAATGTAAAAAGGTCATATTTCACCCTGTTTTCCTGCCCCGGGCAGGAGATATGTGCATATGGCCCTGTCACATGCCATAATAACAGGGTACAGATGTTCCACCCTGACATTATACTTGCGGAGAAGGATGAAACATCCGCACTATTGCCTGTCTACCCTTTGATAGAGGGGCTCTCCAGCAGGCAGTTACGGCCCCTTATCAGGGCAGCCATCAGCCAATACCTTGACCTAATTATTGACCCTGTGCCGGAGAAATTTTTAAAAAGGGCAGATCTGCCCGGGCTTAAAGAGACGATCAGTGCACTGCACTCACCTCTTAAGACCAGTGATCTTCAGGAGTTAAAAAATGGAGAGACCCCCTTCCACAGGAGGATAATCTTTGACCGTTTTTTAAATCTAGCGCTCAGGATGAGCCATGACAGAAGGCAGCGGGTATTACAAACAACCACCCCTTTAAGGATACCAGACCCTATATTAAGGGATATCAGGCCATTTTTTCCATTCCGGCTTACAGATGATCAGATAAAATGCATAGATGAAATTCGTCAAGACCTGAAGAGCGGCAGACCAATGAACAGGCTCATCATGGGCGATGTTGGCACAGGAAAGACCCTTGTTGCAGTTGCAGCCTCCTATATGGTTATCAAAAACAATCTTCAGGTGGCAGTCATGGCCCCAACCCAGCTTCTTGCAGAACAACACATGGCCTATTTCTGCGCCCTTCCGCCTGAAATGGGTTTTAAACCTGTGCTTCTTACCGGCACATTAAAGGGTCAGGAAAAAGAAAAGATATATGATTCTGTTAAAAGGGGAACCTATAATATTATTATAGGCACCCATGCCCTTATCCAGGACAGATTGAGTTTCAATAACCTTGGCCTTGCAGTTATTGATGAACAGCACCGGTTCGGGGTCAATCAGCGTTCGATGATTATAGAAAAGGGTAAAAATACACATGTGCTGTCCATGTCAGCCACCCCTATCCCCAGGACAATTGCCCTGACCCTCTATTATGACAGGGATGTCTCCATAATCGCCCAGTACCCCGGCACACACAAACCTGTCTCCACTATTCTTGTGGAAAGGGCAAAAAAAAGATGGATTTTTGAAATGATGAATAAAAAACTTGAAGAGGGGAGACAGGTTTATATTATCTGCCCCCTGATTGACGAATCTCTGAATATGGAACTCAAAAGTGTTATTGAGATGGCTGCGGGTCTTAAAAGGATAATTAACCCTGTGTACAGGGTGGAATACCTTCACGGCCAGATGGAACAGGCAATCAAGGATGCCACAATAAAGGAGTTCAGGGAGGGCAAAATTGCTGTCCTTGTTGCCACAACAGTAATAGAGGTGGGCATCCATGTGCCAAATGCCTCGCTCATGATCATTGAACACCCTGAGCGGTTGGGTCTTGCCCAGCTTCATCAGCTCAGGGGAAGAGTAGGCCGCAGCGGTAAAGGCGGGACATGCATACTTGTATCCCCGGAAAGTATGTCTGAAATGACAGAAAAGAGGCTTTCTGTGATGACGCGATGCAGTGACGGCTTTGAAATAGCCCGAATGGATATGGAATTCCGGGGTCACGGGGAGATAGCTGGCACAAGGCAATCCGGTTTAAGCGAGTTTGAGCTGGGTGAAGTATTTGAAAATCATGACCTGTTCCGTATGGCCAGCAATATGGTAAAGGAGATATTTGATGCAGACCCTGACCTGAACCTGCCCGAACACCGCCATTTCAGGGCCATACTAAAGAGAGCAAAGAGCATAACCATCTAGCATCCCTAAATTGTCATTTTTGGATGATAGCAATAAGCCATTAGCGTTCAGCTATCAGCAGAAGACTTTTAAAACAAAGGATTACCTGACTGCTGATTGCTGATCGCTCTATTCATTACTGTCAATTATCTGACAATTATGCATTAGAAATCATGTTAGTATCGGTTTTTAAAGGATAAACTATTTTCTATATGTCTTAGCGGTATCTTCAATCGAAATCGAAATCCAAATCGAAATCGGGGAGTTAGGGTTGATAATCAACGATAACAATTTCGATTTCGATAATAAAAGACAAGGAACAGGGGATTAAACTGCATTGGCATGAAAAATGCTGAAGAATAATTTATTCTTGAAAGCCCTTTTATTCAGAATCGATAACCTAAAACAGATTAGATGTTATGGCAAAAATACTGATAATAGACGATGATAGGGAAATTTGCATATTATTACAGGCTGTTATAGAAAAAATAGGGCATGAATCAAACTATGCATATTCGCTTTTAGATGGCCATAAAAAGGCAATTGCAGATTCATATGATGTCGTGCTCCTTGACGTCAACCTGCCAGATGGAAACGGCTTAAGCCTGCTCCCAAAACTGAAGAGCACACCTTCAATTCCTGAGGTAATTATTATTACAGGTGAAGGAGACCCTGATGGCGCAGAACTCGCCATAAAAAACGGGGCATGGGATTACATAGAAAAACCCCTTTCAATTGACGGCATAACACTTCCCATTGTGAGGGCGCTCCAGTACAGGAATGAGAAGAGGGCTGTCAGCAATTCTATTGTTCTAAAAAGAGAAGGCATAATAGGCGAAAGCGCAAAGATAAGATACTGCCTTGACCAGGTGGCCCAGGCCGCAATGAGTGATGTGAATGTCCTTATTACCGGCGAAACGGGCACAGGCAAGGAGCTGTTTGCATCTGCCATACATGATAACAGCAATAGAAAGGAGAATAATTTTGTTATTGTGGATTGCGCCGCCCTTCCTGAAACCCTTGTTGAGAGCACCCTTTTCGGCCATGTTAAAGGGGCATTTACCGGTGCAGACCGTGACAGGGAGGGACTAATAAAACAGGCTGATAAAGGCACCCTGTTCCTGGATGAAATAGGCGAACTCCCCATGTCAGTGCAGAAGGCATTCTTAAGGGTATTACAGGAGAAGAGATTCAGACCGGTCGGCGGCAAGGAGGAGCTTAAAAGTGATTTCAGGCTTATAGCTGCAACAAACCGTAACCTTGAACAGATGATAAGAGAAGAGAGGTTCAGGCAGGATCTCCTGTTCCGCATCCAGTCTTTAACCATATCGCTTCCACCCCTTAGAGAAAGGGTACAGGATATAAAAGAGCTTTCACTGAATATTATCACCAAGGCATGTGAGCGTGAAAGGATAGGCATAAAGGGTTATTCACCTGAATTCATTAAGACCCTTGAGGCATATAACTGGCCTGGAAATGTGCGTGAACTGGTCAATGCGCTTGAAGGGGCCATAAGCAAGGCAAGATACGAACCAACCCTTTTTCCTAAACATCTTTCTGAGCAGATCCGCATTAACCTTGCCCGGTCAACTATCACCGATCACATGGATCAGGATCAAAAAGCCAGTGACAGTAAAATAAGCACGGCATTGTCACAGATTCTCCCAACAATCAAGGAATTCAGGGAAACAGTCATCTGTGAGAATGAGAAAAAATATATCAGGGAACTGCTTTCTGTCACAAATGGTGACATAAGGGAGGCATGCAGGATCGCCGGGCTTGGCAGGGCCAGACTATACGGGCTGATGAAGAACTACGGCATTTCCCGGGCATATTGAGATGTTTTCTTCAACTTTTATTATTTATAAAATAGAAGAATATCTTAAAGGATTGAAAGAGAATGAATGAACTATCCCGGATAATCAATGATACTTTAGCTAAAGCCCCTGAAATTACAACTCTTCTTGAAAAAATATCCATAGAAAGTGAGCACGAGTTCATTAAACTTGGCAATAATCTCCAGAAAATATACTCGGATGCAAAAGGTCTTACAGGGCTTATCAGGGAAATAGCAATGCTTCTTGATGGTTCATCCAATGACAATATGCTTGGCAATATAGAAATGTACACAAAAGAATCTCTCTTAAGGTTGCATGTCTGTCAGGAAGATGTGGAAAAGATACTGCCAAGGGTTGAAAAATATTCAACAAATATAAAACGCCTCCATGACATGTGCCCCATTATTAAAAATATAGCTAAAAAATTAAATACTGTAGCCCTTCATATTGCTATTGAAAGCAGCAGAAACCGTGAATGCGAAGAGATGTTCAGCTTTTTTGTCCAGGAGATAAGACAGCTTGCTGACAAGGTCAATGCCATATCAGTAAAAATATGGGAAGATGCAAGAAATGCAAAATCTGAAGAAATTTCCGATTTCACGGTTTTTGAAGAAAAAAAAGACCGCCTGAAGACTATTGCAAATAATGCGCATAATTCGGTTGAAGATAATATTCATGAGATTGAGAATCTGGTGAATATATCTCTCAATGCCATGAGGAACGCAGAAATACACTCAAAAAATCTATATTCTCTTGTTGGAAATATTGTGGTCGCTATTCAGTTTCATGATATTACCCGTCAGCAGATAGAACATATAATTCAATCCCTTGGCGAAATAGGGCAGCTTTTAGATAAAGATAAAAATGGAGAGACAGGTTTTCCTGAAAATCAGGGCAACAACCTTGCAAAAATCTACAGTTTATTAACTTTACAGGCTGAACAAATAAACCAGGTAATCAAAGAAATAAATAGTTCATGTATAAAAATTCAACAATCTTTCGCTGAAATAGATAATGAAATACAAAGCCTGGTTTATGAAATGAATGAATTATGCCAAAGCACGGATCAACATGGCATAAATACAAACCCTTTTCAAAAGCTTACTACAGGCCTTGATCATCTCGATAAAATTATGCTGCAGGGCAAAGAAATAGCAGAGATGATTGATTACAATTTCAGGCAATCTGCTGTAACAGCCAAGCATATGGCAGGCCAGCTAAACCAGATGAATGATATAAGCACTGATCTGCATATTAAGGCAATAAACGCCCTTATCATGTCGAAACGGCTCGGTTCCAACGGCAAGACCCTTTCAGTGCTTGCAGAAGATGTCACCGAGGTCTCTCTTGAATCAAATGAATTTGTGCTTGATGTTGTAGAGATCCTCAAGGCTATAGAGGATCTATCTTCTAACCTGTCAGGCGTTTCAATTCAGGATGAAATATGCATTGATGATAGCCAGGCAGAAGGAAAAAGTTCATCGGCTATTGAAATGATTTCAGAGGTATATGCAGATTATCTTGCCAAATCAAATTTAACTATTGAACGATCAAGAGATCTTAAAAATAAAATTGCCCTTCTTGAGTCAGATATTGCTTTTTTTAATAAAATAGAGAACTCACTTGCCTGTCAAAAGGATGTGATTTCCAGGATGATGGAAAGTATTTCACCTTTCATGACTGAAGAGAGTCTCACTTCCGGTGAACTGGAACACTTGAGGAACAGATATACCATGGAAATTGAAAGAGGAATCCATAAAAGGGCGCTTGGGGAAGATAATTCACAAAAATATGAAACTCAAGACCCTCAAAGTGAAAACACTGATTCTATAAAAGAGGATGGCACTGACTATATAGCTGATAATGTAGAACTCTTCTGATTCATAAACTATAAGTCATAGCATAGGGAGAAAGAAATATGAGCAATAATAAAATAGAAATTGGATCATCTCTGACAGTGTATAACATTTCAGAATTACATGTTAAATTCCAGGAAGCATTATTCAATTCCGACAGGATTGACATCGATTTGAACAGTATAACAGATTGTGACACTTCGGGTGTACAATTGCTCTACTCGCTGAAAAAGAGCTGTCTTGAAAAAAATAAAGAGATATCAATTACAAATCCTTCTATAGCTGTCTATGAAGCACTCAACAGGATATCAACGACATGGGATGAATTTTTAAAATAAAATGGAGAAACAGATGTCAAAAGTAATAATGGCAGTAGATGACTCAACCAGCATACGGCAGATGGTTGGATTCATCTTAAAGGATGCAGGATTCGAAGTCATTGAGGCTGTAGATGGACAGGATGCAGTCAGCCATCTTCTCAAGAATTCAGGTATAGATATGATAATCACTGATCTCAACATGCCAAACATGGATGGCATAGAACTTATTAAACAGGCGCGTACCATGCCAAAATATAAATATATACCTATAGTGATGCTAACTACCGAATCACAGGATAATAAAAAACAGGCAGGCAAGGCCGCAGGCGCAACAGGATGGATAGTAAAACCATTTCAACCTGAGCAGCTTCTGGCAGTAATCAAGAAGGTACTTAGATGATATCAAAATTTATAAACTTGTGGTTCACTGGTCTCATGTACAGTAAAAGGTGAAAATATGAAAGAAACATCGAATTTCAATGATATTTTTCGGCAGGAAGCTGATGAACTGCTTCTTGAAATAGAAGAAGCAGTGCTTGAAATTGAAGAGAACCCTGACGACAAGGAGGCTATTAACAGGATTTTCAGGGCAGTGCATACCATTAAGGGGTCAGGAGGAATGCTCGGGTTTACCAGGGTGGCACAGTTTACCCATACACTTGAAACTGTCCTTGATACGTTGAGAGAGGGGAGACTTACAATAAATAAAAATTTAATAAATCTCATTCTCCAATCAAAAGATCATATCAAGTCAATACTTGATTCCGCCTCTGGCATTGGTGAAATATTCCCTGATCAGGAAGAGGCCCTATTATCTCAACTGAACAACCTGATTATATTAGATGATGACAAAAATACCCTGAATGAATCGGAAAAAGAACAGGAAGAGGCTCTCTCCAAATATTCATCCAAAGAATTTATATACCGTATAACATTCAAGCCCGGCAAGGATATTTTTAAGGCAGGAATTGACCCCGGCTTACTGATTGAGGAGTTAAAAGGCTTTGGGGATCATAAGATTATCCTTCACTATAAAAATATACCCTCCATTGATGTTTTAATCCCTGATGAATGCTATTTATCATGGGATATAATCCTCACAACCATTCGAACGCCTGATGATATTAAAGATGTATTTATTTTCGTTGAAGATAATTGTGAACTCAAAATCGATATCGTTGATGAATTGACCGAAATTGATGAGGATAAAGATATAAAAAAGATTGGCGAGATACTTGTGGAAAGGCAGGTAATATCTGAAGAAGAGATAAAAAATACCCTGAACGATCAAAAACGTCTCGGAGAACTCCTTGTTGAAAAAAACAAGGTAGATTGCGACACCATTGAAACCGCCCTTGCGGAACAGACCCAGATTAAAAAATCCAGGGAAAAGCACAGGGAGGAAATAAAGTCATCCAGTCTGAGGGTTGCATCGGAAAAACTGGACAGTCTTGTTGATCTTGTAGGTGAACTTGTTACTGTGCAGGCCAGACTATCTCAGTTTTCATCTATCATGGATCATCCAGAACTTTTATCAATAGCTGAAGAGGTGGAAAAGCTTACCACTGAGCTCAGAGATAATACAATGGATATCCGCATGATGCCAATAGGGACAATATTCAGCAAATTCAAACGTCTGGTCAGAGATCTTTCATCAGATCTGGGCAAAAGCATTAATCTACTGACTGAAGGAGCTGAGACCGAACTGGACAAGACAGTCATTGACAGGCTTGATGATCCGCTTGTTCATCTTATAAGAAATTGTATTGATCATGGCATAGAAACACCCTCTGTCCGCAAAGAAAACGGCAAACCTGAGACTGGAACTATTTCTCTGTCAGCAGCGCACAAAGGAGCCTATGTTGTAATCACAATAAAAGATGATGGAGCTGGACTTAATGCTGATGCGATACGAGAAAAAGCTATCGAAAAGGGGATTATACAAAGAGAAGCAACTCTTAATGAAAAGCAAATCTACGAATTAATTTTTACTCCAGGGTTTTCAACTGCAACCACTGTTACAAATATCTCTGGCAGAGGTGTCGGCATGGATGTTGTAAAAAGAACGATTGGATCACTGAGGGGATCCATCGAGCTTGACAGCTCTCACGGTAAAGGCACAATGATAACGCTTAAACTTCCTTTAACTCTTGCTATTATAAATGGGTTACTGGTATCAATAGCTGATACCAGTTATATTCTTCCCCTCGCTACTGTTGAAGAATGTGTTGAACTCACACAAGAAAATTCAGATCAGTCTAACGGCACAAACCTCCTTAATGTAAGAGGCGAAATTGTACCTTATATACGACTCAGAGATCATCTTCATATTGAAGGGAAAAGACCTAATCTTGAACATATAGTAATCACGGATGTCCAGGATAAAAGGATAGGGTTTGTTGTTGATAAGGTTATAGGAGGCCATCAGACTGTAATAAAGGCTCTTGGCCCTGCTTTCAAATATGTAAGAGAGGTATCAGGCGCGACTATCCTTGGAGATGGCAAAATTGCCCTTATCCTTGATGTTAATGCCCTGATGTTATTTAAGGGACACTAGAAAAATAGCAAAAATTAAGAATAAATTTCGTCAACAACTTAGCAGTTTGATAGGGAGGATAATTATATGGCAGCAACTGAGATATTAGAAACAAACAAGTATCTGTCTTTTAAACTGGATAATGAAATCTATGCCTTTGATATTTCCCAGGTGCGCGAGGTATTGGATTATACAGAAATAACAAAGGTGCCTAAAATGCCTGCCTTTGTAAAAGGAATCATTAACCTGAGGGGAGGTGTCGTCCCGGTAGTAGACCTGAGGATAAAATTTGATCTGCCTTCGTCTGAAAATACAGTAAACAGGTGTATCATAATAATGGATATAACAATAGATAATGAAAAGACCCTTATCGGGGCGCTTGCAGATTCTGTGCAGGAGGTTATGACCATTGAACCTGATTTTATTGAACCTCCGCCTAAAATCGGAACCAGACTGAATACAGAGTTTATAAGGGGCATGGGTAAAAAAAACGATAAATTCATTATAATAATTGATATCGACAAAGTGTTTTCACGCGGAGAGAGCTATATGCTTCAGGAAACCGGAGAAACCCGGCAGTTTGAGGATTTATCTCAAGAGGGTATGGGGAAAAATAATGAAGAAAACAATAATAATTAATCATAATCATATAACAGAATTATTGAAAGGAGCATAATTATGCTGAATAACATCAAAATAGGGTTAAAGATAACAGGGGGGTTTGTAATTATCCTGATATTAATGGCTGTGGTGGCATACATTGGATATGCTGGCATGAAAGGAGTAGCCAAACGGGTTGACATATCGGACCACATGAATGAGCTGACACAGTATATGCTGGAAACAAGGCTGCATGTAAACAGATTTATAAGAAACAAAGATAGTGAACTGGTAAAAAAAGTTGACGAGAATATTAAGATAATTAAAGAGAGATCAAATGAAGTCGCAAGGAAATTGTCTGAGCAAGCCGATCTGGATAAGGGAAAGGTATTCAACACCAAGGTAGATGCTTATTATGCCTTTTTCAAGGAATATCAGGAAACCAGCAGCAAAAAAGATAATGCAGTTACAACCGCAGCAAACAATGCGCTTTCGGTTATTGAAAAAGCTGAAAATTTGGCCTCCAATCAAAACGCCCAGGCTGTAGTAACTGACACAAACAAAGTAATACAGCAGCTCCTTCAAATACGTATTGCCTTTCTCTACTACCTTTATACAAATGGTAATAAGAGCTATGCAGATACAATAGAAAAAATGGTCCCGGAACTGCATGATCTGATTACAAAGATGATCGAGAGTTCACCCGCTAATAGTACCTCTCTGAATGATATCAAAGGTAAGCTTACAGTATATAATGACTCCTTCTTGCAAGTTGTATCAAGCATGGAAACCCTTAATAAAGTCGAGGCAGATATGGCAAAAGCCGCTGAAGAGGCTGTAGCAATCTGTATGGAAATGATGTCTGAAATGGAAATCAAAATGAATAATGAGATGGGAAATGCAAACACAAATCTACTCATAGGCTTCCTTATTGCCCTTATTGCAGGTATTGTCTTTGCCTATTTCATAACCCGTTCAATAACAGCCCCTCTGGCGATAGGCGTGGATGTGGCTGAAAATATGTCAAAGGGCATACTGCTTGACAATATCCGGGTGAATGGAAAGGATGAGATGGCACAATTGCTCAGCGCAATGAAAAAGATGGTTGAATCTTTGAAGGGGACCGTGAATATTGCCGAAAAAATGGCAGGAGGAGACCTTAATGTCAAGGTGAAATTACTTTCAGAAGATGATGCACTGGGCATATCATTGAACACCATGATAGAAAAACTCAGAAATGTGGTGATGGATGTGAAATCTGCTGCGGATAATGTCGCTTCCGGAAGTCAGCAGTTGAGTTCATCTTCTGAACAGATGTCCCAGGGCGCTACAGAGCAATCAGCAGCCGCAGAACAGGCATCTTCTTCAATGGAAGAGATGTCGGCGAATATAAAACAGAATTCAGATAATGCGCAGCAGACAGAAAGGATATCCTCACAAGCCGCTGAAGATGCGGAAAAAGGCGGTAAAGCTGTTGAGGAAACTGTTGAGGCAATGAAACAGATATCAAACAAAATTACTATTATTGAAGAGATTGCCCGGCAGACCAATATGCTTGCCCTGAATGCGGCCATTGAGGCAGCCCGTGCAGGAGAGCATGGCAAGGGTTTTGCTGTTGTCGCCGATGCTGTGCGTAAGCTAGCTGAAAAGAGCCAGGCAGCAGCAGGAGAGATAAGCAATCTTTCCACTTCAAGTGTTGAAATAGCAGTAAATGCCGGCGAAATGTTCAAAAAAATTATTCCTGATATACGCAAAACAGCTGAACTTGTACAAGAGATAAGCGCCTCATCAAACGAGCAAAATACTGGCGCTGACCAGATCAATCAGGCGCTTCAACAACTGGATCAGGTTATACAGGAAAATGCCTCTGCATCTGAAGAAATGGCATCAACAGCAGAAGAGCTGGCCTCTCAGGCGGAGCAATTGAAAGAATCTATCGAATTTTTCAATATTGGAAATTACTCAACCTCTTCAGGCACGCAAAGGGCCTATAAAATAAATACAAACAAGAGCATATCTGCAAAAAAGAAAGAAAATAAATTCCTTGGCACAAAAGATAAACTAAAGCCTGTAGAAAAAGGTTTAATGCTTGATATGGGAGATGAGAATGATCATAAGGACCCATTAGATAATGATTTTGAAAGTTATTAACCTTTCACGCCAATTACTGCAATTAAACCGCAGTAATTGGCGATTCATGATAATGGATCAAACATGGATTTTTTCAAGCAGCATCTTTCACAAAGTGATTTCAAACGGTTGAGTCAATTTATTTACGACCATTCGGGTATAAAAATGCCGATGTCAAAACTTGGAATGGTAGAGGCCCGGATAAGAAAACGCCTTGTGAAATTAAATAATGTAGCGACTTTCAGTGATTACTGTAATTATCTATTCAGCCCCAAGGGAAAAGAAAAGGAATTATCTTTTTTTATTAATGCAATCACTACAAATAAAACAGATTTCTTTCGTGAACCTAGCCATTTTGAGTATCTTATTCAGAAGGCAATTCCCGATCTGATGACAAAAAAGGGTATGGGCATAAATAAACAGTTAAGTTTATGGAGTGCAGCGGCTTCAAGAGGGAATGAGGCATATACCATAGCTATTGTCTTAAATGAATTTTCTAAAAAGTTTCCCGGCCTTAATTTTAACTTTTTTATTTTGGCGACTGATATTTCAACTGAAGTCCTGGAGGCTGCAAGGGTAGGCATTTATAAACATGAAGAGCTTGATCCTGTGCCTATTGATATCAGAAAAAAATATTTTCTTAAAAGCAAAGACAGAAAAAAGGATCTGGTGCGGGTCATACCCGAATTAAGAAAGATGGTCAAATTTCGTCATCTCAATCTTGCTGATGAATTTTCTCTGCGAGAACCTATGGATATTATATTTTGCAGAAATGTTTTGATTTATTTCAGTAAAGAGACCCAAAATAAGGTTATTTACAAACTCTGTCAGAATCTAAAGCCGGGAGGATTTCTATTTTTAGGACATTCAGAAGTTATAGATTGCCAATATTTTCCTCTGATTTCATCAGCTCCGGCAGTATATAAAAAAGTGGCAACATAACAGTTATTACAAAAAATGGAGATATTCATTGCTTCAATATATAATGGAAAATGACAGCTCAATAAACAGCGCCATGGTCATGCACGACCGGGATTTTATAAAATTCCGTGAACTCATATATGATATCTGCGGGATTAACCTGACTGTGGTTAAAAAAACCATGCTGGCATCCAGGCTAAGAAAACGTTTGCGGGCACTTGGCATTGAGTCATACGAACAGTATTATGATTATGTATCCAGTGAAAAAGGTTTGGAAAATGAATGCGTATATATGCTTGATGCAATATCAACAAATAAAACAGACTTTTTCAGGGAACCGAAGCACTTTGATTATCTAACCAATTTTGCCTTGCCTTCATTGATAAATAGTGGACGATGGAGCCCCGGAATGACCATAAATATCTGGAGCGCAGGATGTTCAAGCGGTGAAGAGCCATATACCATTGCAATGACCGTTGCTGATTTCAAATCCAGAAACAGTGCAGGTGATTTCTCGATACTGGCATCAGATATATCAACCAGGGTTTTAAAAATTGCCAGGCTTGGCATATATCAGGAGGCATCAACCTCGTGTGTGCCTCATGCCATTAAAAGACGCTTTTTTTTAAAGGGAAAGGGCTCACAGGAAGGGCTTTGCCGTGTTGCTCCTGAAATCAGGAGAAAAATACAGTTCCAACGTATCAACCTGAACAGCGGAGAGGATTTCGGCATCAGGATCAGAATGGACATAATATTCTGCCGCAATGTGATTATCTATTTTGACAAAGAAACCCAGAAAAGGCTTTTTAAGAAATTTTATGCGCAGTTGAATCCTGGTGGTTATCTGTTTATAGGGCATTCGGAGACCCTGCATGGAATAAGCGATCAGTTTGAACCTGTTGCTGTTGCAACCTATAGAAAGAAATAGGCTTTTAGAATACTCCTGTTTCCAGGCAGTGAATATGTCATTTATGATTATTTAAAAAGGTAGAACATGGCTGCAAAAAAAATAAGGGTGCTTGTTGTCGACGACTCATCAATAGTAAGGCAGACACTCTCAGAGATCATATCATCTGATCCAGATCTGGAGGTGATGGGTGTGGCATCCGACCCCTATATTGCTGCAAACAAGATAAAGGATGAGGTCCCGGATGTGATAACACTGGATATAGAGATGCCAAGGATGGATGGCGTTACATTCCTGAATAAGATAATGAGCCAGCACCCCATACCGGTCGTGATATGCTCAAGCCTTGCAGCGAGCGGATCTGAAACAGCTATGAAAATAATGGAATATGGGGCAGTAGAAATCATACAGAAACCCGCGCTTGGCACGAGAGACTTTTTACGGGAATCAAAAATCCGCATCTGTGACAGTATTAAGGCTGCGGCTATGTCCAAGCTAAAAAAAACAACGAAAGAAAGAGTCATACAACCAAAGCTTTCAGCTGATGTTATCCTTGAAAAGGGTGTCACTAAAGCAATGGTTAAAACAACCGAGAAAATCATAGCAGTGGGGGCGTCAACCGGGGGCACAGAGGCGCTTAGGGTGCTATTTGAGGGGCTGCCAATGGATTGCCCTGGAATCGTTGTTGTTCAGCATATGCCTGAAAACTTTACAAAGGCATTTGCAAAAAGGCTTGATTCTCTTTGTCAGCCAACTATCAAGGAGGCAAGCAACAATGATTCTGTTTTAAGAGGACAGGTGCTTATAGCTCCCGGCAACCACCACATGCTCCTAAAAAGAAGCGGCGCAAGATACTATGTCGAGATAAAGGATGGGCCTCTTGTATCAAGGCACAGGCCATCGGTCGATGTACTTTTCAGGTCAGCAGCGAGATACGCAGGTAAAAATGCCATAGGCGTAATAATGACCGGCATGGGGGATGACGGGGCAAAGGGCCTGCTTGAAATGAAAGAACAGGGGGCATTTACGATAGCCCAGGATGAAGCCACATCAGTGGTATATGGAATGCCTCATGAGGCTGTCAAACTTAATGCGGTTGACGCTGTTCTACCTCTTGACAAAATAGCCGCTACAATATTAAGGGAGGCGAAAAGCCTGTGAATGAACTGAAGAATGCCATTAAGGCATTTTATGATGGGGTCTCTGCCTCGTAAATAATAAAACTTATTTTCATGATAAATATGATTGGTGAAATGGTAAAACTTGGATTACTCGAATAAAAAGCAGGTTACCATAAAGATAGGCGAATTTTATGCGACAGATAGACCTACTATCATCCATACAGTTCTTGGCTCATGCGTTGCAGTATGCATATATGACGCTGAAAAAAAGATAGGCGGGATGAATCACATCTTTATGCCGGGAGAACATAAAGACGATTCCTCCACAAGATATGCTGAAAATGCCATGAAATATCTTATTAAAAATATCTGTACCCTTGGGGCCAACCGTGATAATCTTTTAGCCAAGGCCTTTGGAGGGGCGCATGTTATTCCTTCCATCTCCAGGGAGTACGGCATTGGTCCCAAAATAGTAGATTTTGTTATCGATTATCTTGAAAAAGCAGATATTAAGATTGTTGCCCATGATTTTGGGGGGAATAAAACAAGAAAGGTGTTTTTTCATACGGACACAGGAATGGCCTATGTAAAGCTGCTTTCAAACAGGCTTGGCGGCCTCATGTCCGGATAAAATTTATCTTATTCATTTAAATGATTTTTTACTTGAAATTGAGAGAAAAAAATAATGATTACGGCAGACGCAAAAAGAAAATTCAAGATACTGATTGTAGATGACATCAATGAAAACCTTTCTGCCCTTGAGCGCCAGCTTAAAAGACCTGACAGACTTTTTATAAAAACCACTTCAGGCCGGGAGGCCCTATCAATACTTGATAATGAAGAGATATCGCTTATCATCCTGGACATAAAAATGCCGGACATGGATGGCTGGGAGGTCGCTAAAAGGATAAAGTCCAGTGATCGTCTGAAAAATATACCTATACTGTTTATAACCGCAGAATATATATCTGATGAATTCATACAAAAGGGTTTTGAAATAGGGGCAGTTGACTATATAAGAAAACCCATAGAACCGTTTCTAATCCAATGCAAGGTGGATGTATTTCTGAAAATTTACAGGCAGCAGATTGAACTGGAAGAGAAGGAAAGAAGATACATAAACCTGTTCAATCAGGCCAATGACCCTATTCTGTTTCATGATAAAGAGGGGAAAATAATAGATGTAAACAGACGAACTGTTGAACTTACCGGTTACAGCCGCGATGAACTACTCCAGATGAATTTGATTAACCTCAAGCCAGGGTGGAAGAACTTTTTTGAAGAAAACGGGCTACCTGTGATCATTGAAAAGGGAAGCGCCACATTTGAAACCGAGTTAATGAAAAAGAATGGCACCATTATCGAGGTGGAGATAAGCGCAAACGTGGTCAATTACCCGCAGGAGGGGGTTATACAGGCTTTAGCACGTGACATTACAGAACGCAAACGCACAGAGCAGGCCCTTGTCATAGCAAAGGAGATGGCAGAGGAGGCAAACAGGGTAAAAAGTGAATTTCTGGCAAATATGAATCATGAGATAAGGACACCAATGAATGGCATAGTTGGCATTCTGGGTCTGCTTGCTGAAACTAAACTAGATGCTGAACAGCGTGAATACCTTGCACTTCTTCAGGAATCAACGGACGGCCTTTTAAGGCTGGTCAATGATCTGTTCAGATTCTCAAAGATTGAGTCCGGCAATATGATCATTGAAAAGGCATTGATGAGTCTACAGCAGATGATTTCCTCATGCATTGAGTTCTACAGGCCACAGGCCACAGCAAAGGGCCTTAAACTCACATGGGAGGCTGATCCAAATATACCTGAACGCCTTGAAGGTGACCCCGAAATTATTCGGCAGATCATACTAAACCTTGTTGGCAATGCCATAAAATTCACCGGAAAAGGCAGTGTCCATTTTAGCGCCGGCGTGGAAAGCATAAAGGGAAAGGATGTAACAATTCACTTTAAGGTGGAGGATACTGGCATAGGCATACCTGAAGACAAGATGAATATTATATTCAGGGATTTTACACAGGCTGACGGGTCATCAACCAGAAAATATGGCGGAACAGGCATAGGGCTAAGCATATGCAGGCAGCTTGTAAAGATGCTTGATGGCGAGTTATGGGCGCAAAGCGCTGAGGGCAAGGGCAGCACCTTTCATTTTACAGCAAAATTAAAGGTAAGGTAGTGTTCATCCAAAAACTAATGTTTTTGGATGAAGGCTTTCAGATGTCAGCAATCAGTTTTAAACGACCGGACTCAAGGCAATTACATTTCCGATATCGCTTCTTGAAACCATCCCCTCCCTTATGACAACACATGGATCAACTGTAACATCAAGTATTGTACTCCCTTTGCCACCCGCTGTGGGGCCATTATCAATAATCAGGTCAATAGAGTTGCCAAATGAATCATAAACCTCATCGGCACCTGTGCAGGGTGGCTGCCCAGAGATATTTGAGCTTGTCCCTGTAACAGGCCTCCCTATAGATCTTGCCAGGGCTGTAGCAACTGGGTGGCTTGAAAGCCTGACACCTATCCTGGAGGTGTCTGCAGTAAGAAGAGGTGATATGGCGCTGCCTGCTTTTAAGACCAGTGTGAGCCCACCCGGCCAGAATGCATTAATGAGTTTAACTGCCTGCTCAGGGATATCAGCCACATACTTTTTAAGCCCCTCCTTTTCAGGAAGGAGAATCAGGATAGGGTTATTTTTGTCCCTCTGCTTAAGGGAGAAGAGCTTTTCTATGGCCCTGTCATTTTGGATATCAACAGCAAGACCATAAAATGACTCTGTAGGAAATGCAACCACACCGCCTGATAACAAAACATGGCCTGCCCTTTCAATGGCCGCCTTGCCTGATTCCAAAGAATCAATTTTAAGGATATTTCTGCTTCTCATTATTCTTTCCAGCTTGCTGCCTTTTCAACTGTTTCCATTGTAAGGTTTTCACGGAAGTCCTTTAGTCTGGCGGCAATATCAGGATATTTGAGCGATAGTATCTGGGCAGCAAGTATTGCCGCATTCTTTGCCCCGCCCTTGCCTATAGCCACTGTGGCAACCGGGATTCCTGGGGGCATCTGAACAGTTGAAAGAAGTGCATCCATGCCATTTAGCACAGATGAATCAATAGGCACCCCTATTACCGGAAGTGTTGTGTGGGCGGCTATAACACCTGCCAGATGAGCTGACCAGCCGGCGCCTGCTATGATCACCTCAATGCCCCTGCCAATAGCTGATTCCACATATTCCTTTGTCTGATAGGGGGTTCTGTGGGCAGAGGTAATCTTAACCTCATAGGGTATATTAAGCTGCTTTAGCTGCTCCATACTGCCCCTCATTATTTCAGCATCGGATGTGCTTCCCATGACTACTGCAACAAGCGGTTTATCATTTGCCATATACTATCTCTCCATTTTTAGTAAAATCTGTTCGCATAATATTCTTTTCAGAACCGGCGCAAGGCACATGGCGCAAGGCGCAGGGTATAAAAAGGCTTTTAACATTTATTTATCTTTATTAAAAACATTTTTTAAAGGATCAGGCTATAATGGTTTATTTTGTCAACAGGCTTTCTGCTTTTTAATTGATGGCAGGAATATCCTGATATTTCAGGCCAGGCATGAGGCAGCCCTATAATCAAACTTGACACAGCCTGTTTATTGCGACATTGTAGGGGCGAAATTTTTCGCGCCTGCTGTAATGCAAAAATGTACGTCATACTTTTTAATAAGTGAATTCTATGTCCAATAAAAAGAAAAAAAATGATCTCTTCAACCCGGCATTTGAATCCTTAAAAAAGATTGTTAAAGAGGGCAAGTCAAAGGAGCCAATTAAAAGGATAGAAAAGAGGCCTGAAAGAGCTGAGAAACCCCTTATAGATTATGACCTTTTTAAAATCGCCATGTCAGGTGTGACCCCTGTTTCTAACAAAAAGGGGGAAAAGGTGGCGCCTTCAGGCAAAACCAAAAGAGCTGCTCACAAGGTATCTGATGGAGATGAGGAGGTTATTGCCCATCTGCAGAGCCTTGTTGCCGGATCAATAGATATGGATTTCACCTTCAGTGATGAGTACATTGAGGGGGCAATCAGCGGCATAGGCAGGAACACCATGCGAAAGCTCAAAAGGGGTGAGCTGCCGGTTCAGGCCCATATAGATCTCCACGGTTTAACAAAAAAGGAAGCAGAAGAGGCGGTAAGGAGATTCCTTATAACCAGCCATTACAGGGGACTAAGGTGTGTGCTGATTATCCACGGCAGGGGGCTTAATTCCCCTGACAGTATACCTGTATTAAAGGAGAGGCTCCCTGTATGGCTGAACCGCGGCCCTGCCAGAAAGATTGTAATGGCATTTTCCTCTGCCCAGCCATATGACGGCGGTACAGGGGCAATTTATGTGCTTTTAAGAAAATGATTTTAACCACTAACCACACGAAATACACGAAATGTTTTTATAAAAAGCACATAAATTGCCC
>CAYWRH010000025.1:0-36950 GCA_964460435.1 uncultured Desulfatiglans sp. | reverse complement strand
TCTGCGTTGTATGTAATTGTTCTCGCCTGAATATTACCCAGGTTTGTAAAATCAGGGCCGTAGGTCATGTTGCCGTTAGAATCATAAAAGTAAGGGTAAATTGATCCATTATATGTAACACTACATACAGCATGCTTATGATCGGCGCTATAGCTATATGAGAAAAGAAACGGGGTCAGACCTTGACATTGGACATGATTAGTTGATATAAGTTCCTGTAGTCAGGTATACGTAATAATCGGGGACAGCGAGTGCCTTTAGTGAATTTACATTATGCAAAGGCTTTTTCTCTCTTACAAATCTGTTATGAATAATATCCAGAACAACATTATTAAGGGATTGACCGATCTCCATAGCCTTTTTTCTGATCTCTTTTTCTATTTCCGGATCAATACCCCGGATAGTGATCTGTGCCATGACTCACCTTCTGACTCATTTTGATTCATTATATGAGTAAATATCTGTATTTTCAATTATGCAAGACATGAGCATTAGCTTTTTTTTAATCAGAATCAGGTATTAGATGACTCAATAATCCGAATATGGTAGATAGGGTTTTATAATAGCTTATACTATTAGTTTATTAGAAAACCCTGGAAATTTATATTAATACTATGAATTGTTAAAATATGAACTATTACGAACTGTTAGAAATAGATCAAAAAGCCGACCCGGATGAAATAAAGCGGGCATACAGGCAAAAAATCATGGAGTGGCACCCTGATAAAAACCCGGACCGCAGGGATCAGGCTGAAGAGATGACCAAGACCCTTAATATCGCCTATGATGTCCTGTCAGATTCAAGGCAGCGGATGCATTATGACAGGATTCTGCGCTATTCAAAGGGTAAAGAGTTTGGCCAGTATGTAAATGATGATATCTTTGGCGATAAAATAAGAAGGTCATCTGGCTCTATTAAAAACATCATGAAGGATGTAAAGGACCTTTACCATATGACAAGGGATGCCTTTAAAGGCAATTATAAGCTGCACCCGGTAAATATGGGCATTATTGCAGGGGGTCTGCTCTATTTTATAATACCGGCGGACTTTATCCCTGATTTTATACCCTTTATGGGACTACTTGATGATGTTGCAGTGCTTACGACTATTATCAAGTCCATGCAGGGGGAGCTGGATAAATATAGAAAATTTATTAAGGAGGAAAGAAATATATATGAGCCAGGAAGCAAATAAAATCATCTATTCAATGATGAAGGTGAGTAAATACTATGACAAAAAACCTGTATTAAAGGACATCTCAATCTCCTATTTTTACGGTGCAAAGATAGGGGTGCTTGGCCTTAACGGGTCAGGAAAGAGCAGCCTTTTAAGGATATTTGCAGGCATAGACAAGGAGTTTAATGGTGAAACAACCATATCACCTGGCTTGACTATCGGTTTGCTTGAGCAGGAACCACATCTTGATGACTCAAAGACTGTAAGAGAGGTTGTTGAAGAGGGGCTCCAGGAGGCGGTTGACCTTCTAAAGGAGTTTAACAGGATTAATGAAGAATTTGCTGAGCCCATGTCTGATGATGAGATGAATGATCTTATTGAACGGCAGGGCAAGGTGCAGGAAAAGATAGATGCACTTGATGCCTGGGACATTGACTCACGGCTTGAGATGGCAATGGATGCCCTTCGCTGCCCTGAAGGCAACACACCGGTCAAGGTGCTTTCAGGCGGTGAAAGACGCCGCGTTGCCCTGTGCAGGCTCCTTTTAAAAAAACCTGACATACTGCTTCTTGATGAACCGACCAACCACCTTGATGCAGAGACTGTTGCATGGCTTGAGCAGCATCTGCAGAGATATGAGGGGACAGTTATAGCGGTAACCCATGACAGGTATTTTTTAGATAATGTGGCAGGATGGATACTTGAGCTTGACAGGGGCGAAGGCATCCCGTGGAAGGGTAATTACTCCTCATGGCTGGAACAGAAACAGAAGAGGCTTGCCCTTGAAGAAAAGGGAGAGAGCAAAAGAAGAAAGACCCTTGAGAGGGAACTCGAATGGATAAGGATGTCTCCCAAGGGGCGGCATGCCAAGGCAAAGGCGCGTATAAGCGCATATGACAGCCTGGTTAATCAGGAGACAAAGGAGAGAGAAAAGGAGCTGGAGATATTTATTCCGCCAGGACCAAGGCTCGGTGATGTGGTTATAGAGGCAAAGAATGTAAGCAAGGCTTATGGCGACAACCTCATTATTGACAATCTTTCATTCTCTGTGCCATCAGGCGCCATTGTGGGTGTAATAGGGCCAAACGGCGCAGGTAAAACAACACTCTTTAAGATGATAACCGGGCAGGAACAGGTTACATCAGGTGAATTCAGGATAGGTGAAACCGTAAAGCTTTCATATGTGGATCAGACCAGAGACACACTTGCCCCTGATAAAAATATTTGGGAGGTTATATCTGAAGGTCATGACACCATTCAGCTTGGCGACAGGGAGGTTAACTCAAGGGCATATGTGGCAAGGTTTAATTTTTCAGGCAGTGATCAGCAGAAAAAGGTCAGCAATCTTTCCGGCGGTGAAAGAAACCGTGTGCACCTTGCAAGGATGCTTAAGGAGGGCGGAAATGTGCTTCTTCTTGATGAACCTACAAATGACCTGGATGTGAACACACTCAGGGCGCTTGAGGAGGCCATAGAAAACTTTGGCGGAAGCGCTATCATAATAAGCCATGACAGATGGTTTTTAGACAGACTCGCAACCCATATACTTGCATTTGAGGGTGACAGCAAGGCCGTATGGTTTGATGGCAATTACAGCGAGTATGAGAAGGATAAAAAGGAGAGGCTAGGCGAGGCAGCAGTAAACCCCCACAGGATCAAATACCGTCACCTTACAAGGGGTTAGAGATTAGAAATGGCAAACGATGTTACACCTGATCCTCAATATCTTATAAAACTGGTGGAGACAAAGATGCCATTCGGTAAATACAAGGGAAGGTCGCTTATTGACCTTCCTGAGACCTATCTGGTCTGGTTCATGGGCAAGGGGTTCCCGGAAGGCGAACTTGGTGAGATGCTGAGAAGTGTGTATGAGATCAAGGTGAACGGGCTTGAATACCTGTTCAAGCCCTTGAAGCGAAGATAGAAATATATTGATATTTGATAAATTAGCTCAATACTCGTCATGCCCATGCAGACGGGCATCCATTTTCATCTTTTACTTTTTAAGTGGATTCCCGCCTGCGCGGGAATGACGATAAAAGCAATGTAAGAATGCATCATTATAGGTTGCATGAAGTAAAACAATTCAATTTTGAATAAGAATACTATGCATAGAATATTGAAAAGGATAACTCTCCTTCTATCATTAACCATGATTATGATACTTGCCATAACAGATATACATTCCTTGGGCAGAGAAAATAGAAAATTATGCGCCCTTACCTTTGATGACGGGCCGAGCGCAGACCCTGAACTTACACCACTGGTATTGGATAAGCTTGATAAATACCAGATTAAGGCAACATTTTTTGTTGTTGGCCAGAACCTGAATGACACTACAAAACCTGTGATTGATCGCATGGTTAAAAGAGGTCATGAGATAGGAAACCATTCATGGGCATATGATGATATGGCAAAGATGTCCTTTGATGAGGTGACAAAATCTGTATCAGATACAACAGAGGCCATAAAAAGATATACTGGCAAGGCACCAGCCTTCTTCAGACCACCAAACCTTTCAACAAGCACTACTATGTACAGCGCAATTGACCTCCCCTTTGCCAGTGGCCTTGCAGTTGGCGACTGGCCTAATGGAGGAGGTGATACCACCGAACACATAATGGAAAAACTTAAAAAGGGTATTAAAGATGGTGTGATAATCCTGCTCCATGATGTTCAGCCCAAACCCCATCCTACCCCTGATGCACTGGACACCCTTATACCATTTCTTATTAAAGAGGGTTATGACTTTGTAACCCTGAGTGACCTTTTTAAAAGAAAGGGTGTTACCCCTGATGTAAAAGCCGAAAATATGTATGTTTATGTAAAGTAGGATCAGGTATTAAATGAAATAAGGCATTATGTTTACTGTAATAATTCCCGGCCTTGTCAGGGCAGATGGCAATCAGGGTTTCACCCCTTAATAGCTAAAAATAAAACCCAAACATACCCATAACAGAATCTATGCCCCTGTTATCCTCATCAAGACCACCGTTTGATATATGATGAAGCCTCAAGGCTAAATAATAACTATTATTATTTTTAGTTTTTATCTCTGTCCCTAGCCCAAGCTGTGGATTAAAATTGATTCTTAATCCCTGGCCCCTGACCTTAAAATCGGTATATATTAGACCAATTCCGCCTTCAACATAAGGTTTGAGTTTACCGGTCTTAAACATATCAAGATAGTACAAGGCGAACATATTCATGGATGTGACAAGACGTCTTTTTTGATAATGAGCAGCGCCAATGCTGGCCTCAACCTTGAACCTTAGCGCATCAGGCGCCTTATGTCTCCAGACCTTATCATAATCATACAATGCAAAACCGGATACCATATTAAAATTGATATCGTTTGGCAGATTATATGTCTTTCCGTTTACAATAGATAGCCCGTATCTTGTTGCCGAATATTTTTCATTAATGTCCTGAGCACAAACAATACAGGAGCATATTAAGGCCACAACGATTAACAATAATGTCCGAACAATCATGGTATGAGATCGTAGCATCTTTTACCCCTTGTTTGACATGTTAATTATGCCAAGCTTTTCTTCTCTACCTATTTTTATACAGGATATATTGTTTATATCCAATATATGATCTTTTTGTAATAAATTAATACCAGCCTTTAGAGCTATACCATTAGGTGACTTAAATATTTTCCCTTCATTGAAACAGAGCGCACCGATTGCCATATCAAATGCAGGGCCTGTCGGAATAGAGCCATATAATGGGGTATAACATGAGGTTAATGAGCCATGAGGTATGATGTCATGGTAATGCATATCACAATCCCTGTGACCGTCAGCATTGATTATGCAAAAGGTTTTTTCAGGTAACTCTTTTACATTGTCAGCAATATTCCCGGTAATTACAGATTCAATAGCGCCGTAATTTTTACTCGTCCTTTTCTTCTTTGACAAAAGAAAAAATGCTGCGCCTTCACCGGGAATAGCACTCTCACTATCATGGTCAAAAGGCGTCATTAGGTAATCTCCCCTTTCTCCGTAAAACCTTCTGTAACAGTAATTCAGGACTTTACAGACCTCGTCCACAGCGCCAAAAAGTATCTGTTCTGCCCTTCCCTCGTGAAGCCAGATCAAGGCAGTTGTAAGTGCTGAATGTACAGACATCTCAAACTGACTTACTGTAAGAGACGGGCCAGAAAGAGTGAGTAAAATGGATATATGACCCGCTGCAGAATTATGGACTGAATTGGAAAAGAGCGTAGGCGAAGCACAGTCATCTCCATTCTCTATTATGGAGTCAAGAAATGAAAAGGTAGTCCTTGAAGATCCGTAACCAGAGCATATTACTAACCCTGTAGACTTACTCTCAAGCCTGTCAATGCCGGCATCCTTTAAGGCAAGAAAGGCCCCTGCAAGGGCAAGCTGTGAAAAATGGTCAATCCTTCTTAATTCACGCTTCGGAACAAAATCTGTCAGGCAGGATGTATCAGCTATATATGAAGGATAATATTTATCAGGGTGACCCGTATCAGGCAAATCCATTTTGGGAATGGCCCCTGAGCGGAGGCATTGAACAAGCTTATCAACACCAGCGCCAAAACCACCAATAATGCCTATTCCGTTTATATATATCCCCATATCATTCCCTTTTGAGACTTATTACCAGGGCCGAGTTATGACCACCAAAGGCAAGTGATTCAGACAAGGCGGTTGTACCGGAAATGGTGGTATTTTTATCAACAGGAGCCACCATAAGTTCAGGGTCGATTTCAGTAAAACCGGCATTAGATGGTATCTCACCCCTTTCAAGAAAGGCCACTGTAAACGCCGCCTCTATTGCGCCTGCGGCACCGAGTGTATGGCCTGTGTATCCCTTGGTTGAAAGAAAAGGCACATCAGGAAGTATCTCTCTTAATACCTTTGTCTCTACCCGGTCATTATCATGGGTAGCTGTTCCATGGGCATTTACAAATGCGATCTCTTCTCCCCTTTTCCCGCTTAAAAGCATTGCATCATTAATGGCGCTTTTAAGCCCTTTACCCTCAGGGTGGGGAGCTGTAAGATGATATCCGTCACAGCCCGAGCCATAACCAAGCACAAATGACCTTGGCCGTTTATTACGTGTTATATATGATCTTTCATTTTCAAGCACAAGCACAGCGCCGCCTTCACCCAGATTAAGCCCCTTGCGGTTTTTGTCAAATGGCCTGCACATGTTCTCATCTGTAATCATAAGTGAGATGAAACCGTTATATGATATCCTGCTGAGCTCATCTGTGCCTCCTGCAAGCACGATATCGCATATGCCTGCTCGTATCCATGATGCGCCGATACCGATAGCATCTGTGCCTGAAGAACATGCATTGACGATGGTCTGGCATGGACCGCTACATGAATATTCCCTGGCAATGACACCGGCAGGATTGCTGTTAAGAAATCTTGTTATGGGAGACATATCGGGATTTTTATTATTATGAAAATCCCTGTAGAACTGCTCGTCATTCATGGTGCTGCCTACAGTTGTTCCAATGCATACACCGGTTCTAAGGCCTTTAATATTGTTTTTATCAAGCCCTGCATCTGCCATTGCCTCATGAGCTGCCAGAAGGCCAAGAAGGGCGGTTCTTGATATATCTAATTTTTCATATAAATTATCAGGGAGATTGCCTTTGAGTTCAAAGACAGGATACTTAAAGGTGTCAGATCTTTTAATTATTCGAGGGGGGCCTGCATTGCGGTGGCCTGAAAACATAGACTCCATACAGTCAGCCAGTGAATTGCCACATGCACAGAGGCACCCTATTCCGGTAATTGCCACCGGCGCAACCCGATTCATGATTTTTTACGGGCCTCTATAAATGAGGCAAGGGAATTGATGGATTCAAAGGCAATCCTGCCCTCATCCATATCCTTTATCTCCACGCCATAATGTTTTTGCACAATAACAACCAGTTCAACCGCATCGAGAGAATCAAGACCAAGGCCTCCTCCGAAAAGTGGGGCATTATCGTCAATCTGATCTGGAGTGATATCCTCGAGAAACAGCTCCTTTATAATTATCCTCTTCAGCTCTTCATTTTTAGTTGCCATCCGGTCCAAACCCTCCAGGATTTAAGTTTATATCAATCTGATCATGAAGATACATATGATGTACAAATTATGAAAATCAAAATCTAATCGGTAAAAGCTATACTATTTAAGTTACCCCACATATCATAAAAATTAAAGAATTGAAAGGGATGCACTTCAGTGTATCTCTCAAGTGTTCTGACAAATTCAGTTACATAGGGGCGATAATTTTCTCCTGATCTCCCCATGTCTTCAGGTACATGAATAATTTTAACGAGCTCAATGCCAAATGTCTCAGCATCTTTCTTGTATGTAAGAAGGATAACTAGAGGGGCGCCAGTGGCTGAGGCAACCTTAAAGGCGCTGAAAGGAAATGAGGCCTTTTGGCCAAGAAAATCCACCTGCACTGTATTTTTAAGATTGCCAAAGACACGATCACCCATTATACACATTACCTCACCTCTTTTAAGGCAATTGATCATCTCAAGCGTGCCGCCCAGGAACCCGTCAGGGTCAATTATATTGAATGGAATTCCTGATGATGATTGATGCTCAAAATAATGTCTGTCAATATCCCCTTCTTCTCTGCGTAAGACCATATTCACAGGCGTATCAAGATAGTTCAGGGCAGAAAGGGCAACCTGCCAGCATCCAGCATGTGCCATAAGAAAAATTACACCTTTCCCGTCTGAGACAAGCCTTTTAAGCGTCTCTTTCTGCTCAAATGTAACTGATATCTTTTCACTGCCCAGGATACCGATTATTGCACGGTCAATCAGCACCTTTCCGAAACATATATAAAGTCTGTAGCTGTATGCTATTCTTTTTATGATATTGCTTTCAGGAAATCTGTGCGACAGATAATAATGACATCTTCTCCTTATGGATGATCTAAAGATAATGTAGTAGGCCACAATAAAATAAAGGAAAAAGTAGGCAAGCCTCCGCCCCCCAAGCCTGATCATTATATAAAAAAAATTATGCTGAAACGATGACCCTATGCTCCTGCTTGTCCATGGCCGTCTGGGTTCTTCTTTATTATTCAGTGGAGATCTCATCTCTTCCTTTTTGAATTATTTCCGCCATCACAAACATGATCAATCCAACAATAACAGCCGCAAGGGGCCCAACAACAAGTGACCCCAGGAGCCATTCATAAACCCTGTCTATGGCCTGATATCCAAGAGTTTTAACAGAGAGTTCAGTTAAAAAATGGCCGTTCCTGAAATAGTAACCCGCCTCAATACATATTGCAGGCATAAAAGGAGGCATGCCGGTTTGACTTGTGCTCAGGGCTATTACCTTGTTAAGCCTGAAAAAGCTGGAAACAAGTATAATGATGACCATATGACATGCAATAAGGGGAAGCGCCCCCATAAAAACCCCTAAAGCGCCTGCTATAGCAATTTTTTCAGGGGTGGTATTTTCTGTAAGTAATGTTTTGATAGAGTTAACAGGGTGCCATATTGATACTGCCCTCTTATTTTTTCTGTCAAAGATGATCTTGCGGTGGGGCCAGGGCAGTATTGACCGCGTGGTAAGTCTTGCATTTAAGAGGCTTATACGCAGGTTATCCTTAAAGACCCTAAAGTGAGAGACACGTTTATCAGCCGTTGGATAAAAGACCTTTACGTCAACATCTATTATATCAACACCGGACCATATTGCCTTTACCAGAACCTCAATTTCAAATGAAAAATGTCTCTCATAAAGTCTTAATTCATTCAATACAGCAAGCGGATAGGCCCTGAACCCGCTCTGACTGTCTCCAATGCACCTGCCTGTCTGCACCCTGAGCCAGAAATTGGAAAATTTTCTGCCAAATACTGATGATCTTGGCACATTCTGATTATTGAAATCACGCTTTCCTACAATTATTGCATCAGGGTGAGTCTCAACCATTGATATTATCAAAGGGAGATCAGATGGATCATGCTGCCCATCTGCATCAATGGTTATCATATGGGTATATCCAAGCCCACTCGCATAAGATGCGCCTGTCAGGATGGCGCTCCCCTTGCCTCTGTTGTTATCATGACGCACAACCTTAACCGGCAGGTCTGATAATAATCCTTCAACCGGTAAATCACTGCCGTCATCAACAACCAGGATATCAGGATGGAATTTCATAGCGCATACAACCACATCACGAATTGTTTCAGGGTTGTTAAATACAGGTATCAGGACAACTATTCTGTTTATAGGCTTTTCAGGCATCTGTCATAAGCCCCCTACCTGAGCCTTTTATTATCTGATGCAAACATAAGAAATCCTTTAATATTCAAAATAAAACGTCTCCAGCTGTCAGGCGATTTCCATATCATGGTAATATAGTTCCAGATGGTTCTTAACCGCATGAAATGGGCCTGGTAAAATTTGATAAAGTACCGTTCAAGCAGTTCTTTATTTAGCCCTTTTGGGATATATAGAAAATTCATACAATCCATCTTTTCCCAATCTTCAGTAAAATCCCCTGTCTGTTTCAGGTCTTTATACAGGGGTGTACCTGGAAAGGGTGTAAACTTTGTAACATTCAGTTCATCTATAGGCAGGGATCTGTAGAATCCAATACTTTTCCTGATACTCTTAATTGTTTCTCCTGGCAACCCCATCATGAAAAGGCCCTTTGTCCTTATACCTGCCGCCTTTATCATATGTATCTTTTCTCTCATCATCTCAAGATTTACATTCCGGCGATGCTGAGCCAATAATTCTGGATCGCCTGACTCTATCCCAAGACTAATCATAAAGCACCCTGCCTGTTTCATCATGATCAGCAATTCTTTATCAATATGATCCGCCCTCACTGCACAGTTAAAGGTCATATTGAGAGGCTTATTTATCATTAACAGGGTAAACGTCTCAACCCTTTTCCTGTTGAATGTGAACTGGTCATCATAAAAATTGATGTGCCTTATATTAAACTTTTCTTTAAGATAATTTAAGTGGTCGTACAGGTATTCTGCTGAATTATAACGAAAACTCTTTTGAAACACTGACCTGTCACAGTAACTGCATGAATAGGGGCAACCGCGGCTTGATATGCAGCTCGTGTTAGGTGTCTTTGGATAATTGAATATGGGCAGCATATAGGCATGGGGATACCCCTTGAGCTTTGCGTATGCAGGAAAGGGAAGTTTATCAAGGTCGATTGATCCTGATCGACCTCTATTTTCAATGATCTCTCCATCATTTGCCCTGTGAATAAGTCCCTCAATATTCAAAACATCCTCATCTCCTGATTTTATAAGCTCAGTAATGGTATTTTCCCCTTCACCGATAACAGAATAATCGACAACAGGATATTTTTCGAGAATCATGCGCTTAAGGGCGGACACATGGGGACCCCCAAATACCGTCTTTATACCGGGAAGGATCTCCTTTGCCATAGAGGCAATACGTATGCCATCAAGAAAACTTGATGTTGTACAACTGAAACCTATATATGCAGGCATTTTTTCCAGGAGGTACCTTCGGATATCTGCATCATAGTCAGGATAGGCATAACAATCAATAACATCAGAACTTATGCCATATGACTCAAGATAGGCAGCCATGCTTATAAGGCCGATTGGCGGCATTATATTAGCGAGTCTTGACACATCAGATTTAGCCGCATCCTTTTTATACCCCAGGGGATGGACAAACAGGATGCTGTTATGATCCAAATTGAATGCCATTTATGACCTGTTCCTTTTCCGCTGGGGGTGGTTTGAAAGGGTAAGGAGTTTATCCCATAAAATGCCTTTATATCCAAAGGCATGCATTGCATCTGTCATCATCCTTCCCTTATCAGGCGGGAATATGTATTTCCGGTTCATTTTAGCCTCTTTTTCAATGAGCCGGTTCATCTCCCCTGCATCAATATGAGGTGAAAAATAATAGAGAGGGTTTAAAAGAGGCGCATCTTTAGCAAGAATTCCCTCCTTTATGGCCTGATAATAAAGCCTTGTATCAGGAAGTATTCTGATACCTGAGTATATAAAAATTACACCATCCTTTAACTCACGCAGATTCATTAGCCCTTCTTTAATTGTTGTTTCAGTTTCACCCGGTCCGCCAAAAATAAAAAAATAGGCGCTTGATATCCCTTCATAAATACAGCCATTATAGAATTCCAGGACATCATCAAAGGAAAATCCCTTACACATGGCATTGAGTGTTACATCTGTTGATGCATCTGAACCCACTTCAACCGCATAAAGACCGGAACGTTTTAATAGCCTCAGATCTTCTCTGCTCACACCTTCAGGTCTGAAGTACCCTGCCCAGCGTATCCTGAGTTTCGATGATATTATCTTTTCTGCAAGTGTGAGGTAGTGTCCATCAGGATCATTAAATACTGAGTCTGTAAAGAAGAATGTATCCACATTATATAACCTGTATGCCCGCTCAAGGTCATCAATCACAGCGTCATGTTCACGGAACCTAAATCTGTTTCCCTCAAGGGACGGGTAAACACAATAGGAGCATTTGTATGGACAGCCCTTTTTAGTCTGAAGATTAAGCATACCGCTTTTTGACAAATAAAAATCAACCAGCGATTTATCCCACATGGGAGGCAAAGAATATATCTCTTCTGGTTGTATTTTGTTGCTGCCTGATATGCGCGGAAATGGGATATCTTTATTAAGACTATCTATCAGCTCTATCATTTTTTTCTCACCGGGCCCGATTATGCCATAGTCTGCCCCGATATAGTCCAGTATCTCGTGAGGCAGTATGGAAAGGGCAGCACCTCCGGCAATCACAGGGGCCTTTATATTCTCCCTCACAATCTTTACAATATCCTTCTCATCAGAGAGGACACCTTGGTTATCGTGTAAAGAGTCCACATCATCAATATTACGGATAGAGATGCCAACATAGTCAGGGGCAAATTTAGATATTTCATCCTTTAATCTATCTGCTGATCTCCCTTCAGTAAAATAATCAAACTGGTGTACAGTATGGCCGTTCTCAGAAAGGGATGCAGACACCATTGCCATGCCAAGTGGATACACCGGATAGGGATAGGCAAATGTATTTGATGAAATCATCAGGATATTACTCATTTTTTATCCGGCTTGCAAAGGAGCGTTCTTTCCTGGGGTTATACTGTCTGTATGTACCCTTTTCCATCTCGCTCATTACTGCCTTCTTAAAAAGAAAGCTCATTTTAAGGCTTGGGCTTGTGTTATAGTAAAATGTATCCCAGGCATAGTTGTACATTTTATAAAGTGTGCCAGGTGACATTTTCTTTGGTCTGAAAACGACCTTGTCACAGGTGTAATCAAGCCAGTTGTTTGAAATAATCCTGCCCTCTTTCTCATAATCTGCACGGATCGGGCTGTGGGGAAACGGGGTGAGTATTGTGAACTCGGCCATGTCCAGCTCTATCTCAAGCAGAAAATCGACAAGACGCCTGATATCATCCTCTGCCTGATCATCTGTTCCAAGCAGAATAGTACCTTCAACACCGATACCATGATCCTTTAGTCTTTTAATCCTTTTTCTTATGCCGTCAGAGGTATTTACTATTGCCTGATACACATACCAGCAGCCTGCATCCTTTGCGAGTTTGAGGATCTCATCATCATCCATTACCGGGTGTGATACCCATGTCTTTTTTAGGGGTATCATTGCAGTAAAAAGTTCCTTAAGCCAGTTGCGCTCCTGTGCAAGTGAATTATCCACAATAAAGAGACGGTTATTCTGGATGGAGTTCATCTCTTCCATCACCCTGTCAACAGGCCTTGGCCGGAAGACCCTCCCGCCAAGGTATCCGACACAACAGGGGAAACAGTTGAATTTACACCCCCTTGATGCATGCACTAGATCAAGCATCTTCACACCTCTGTAGGTATAATAATCTGAATTAAGGATTTCTCTTCTGGCAGTCCCGACAAGATTGATATCAGGGAGGTTATTCATGTAGTTATACACCTTTTTCAGGCGGCTGTTTTTAAAATCCTCAATAAGCTCACCAAAACGTCCCTCAACCTCACCCAGAAAAACCGAATCGCTGTGGTTCATTAGCTCTTCACTGTGCAGCATGGCTGCAATTCCGCCAAATATGACAGGAACACCTGTTGAGCGATACCGGTCAGCTATTTCAATAGCCCCTGGTACCTGACATGTAAGCATGACAGAAATGGCAACAAGGTCAGTATCTTTTTCCGGAGTTATCTCCTGAAATGTCTCATCAATAAATCTTATTTCAATATCACTGGGCACCTCAGCAGCAAAGACGACAGGCCCGTGGGGTGGCAGATGGAACTCTGTCTGACGCTCAAGCTTTGGCCATTTGGGATATATTATTGTCAGGTGCATATATTTCCTCTAATCTTAAGGGCATAACGCATTGTGACCTATTTGGCACAATGCATCATTCGGTCTCAAGGGCACGGTGCGCCGTGCCCCTTCTACAGTTCATACCTGTTTAATGCATTCTCTCACACATGATTCAATATCTTTAACAACAGTGTTATTCAAATATATATTACCCTTTTTATCCACTTCAAGTTTGCCATAATTCGGTATATCACAGGGGTTATTTTCAATCAGGATAAAGATAGCCCCTGGCCTGAATGGTTTACTACTCATACAACCATCAGGGGGCTTAACATCACAGATACCCGCAAGCATTGAATCACATTCTCCTGACATAATAGATTCCATTGCAGAATTAAGCGCTGAAAGGCCGGAATTTTGTTTTTCATAAATGATATAATTGGGCCCCGTAAGCTTATAAAGCATAGCAGCATAACCCAGGAATATATTCGGAAGTGTATGGGTAAAAAGATTGGGATCAGGCAATAGGCTATTTTGATTGACCACAGTCTCATAATATTCAAGGTCCGTGGAAAGAGAGCCATACACGGTTGATGCTATTATGCCGGTATTTTGCTTTTTTTTGAATTCATAAAGCCCTGCATCATGTAAGGCAAAGGTAATGGCCTCAAGTCCCAAAAGTGAAAAGCTGTCCAGACGTCCTTTTCTAAATGCCGGGTTTTCAGGGAACATGGTTCCTTTAATTTCAGGCAGAACCCCTCCTGTGAAAATAAAGGGGTTATTCCCCCTGCCTTTTCCGCTGCCTACTGCGGTTATCCAGCCAACACCGGTAATGTACATCTTGTTAATTATCCCCCTTGCTAATAACAAGGGCAGCATTTACACCGCTGAATCCTGAATTTACTGAAAGCATTGATGCAAGCCCCATCTTGACAGGGCTTGAACTCACAAGACCTTCCGCATCATGCTCCGGCTCAGAAAGACCGGTGGTTGGAGGAATAATTCCATGCAGAAGGGATCTAACACAGACAGCAGCCTCTATGCCGCCTGCTGCGCCGAGTGTATGCCCTATTGCCCCTTTTACAGAGAAAAGGGGAATCTTGTTTTCTCCGAATATCCTTTTATATGACGCAAGTTCCATTGCGTCATTATGATATGTCCCAGTACCGTGGGCACATATGGCAGATATAGATGGTGCATCAATACCCGCCTTAGTTAATGACCTTTCGATTGCCAGTGAAAGGCCCTCACCCTCTGCGTCAGGTCGTGTGATATGCGTTGCATCATTTGTTACTGCCCATCCCTTTAAAACAGCTATGGGTTTTTTGTTATATTCCCTTGCCTTTTCTTCATTCATTATGAGCAGGGTTGCAGCCCCTTCTCCAAGCGACATGCCCTTTCTCTTTTTGTCAAAGGGTTTACATGGATAGGGTGACATGGCCTGTAATGCACAGAACCCGGAAAAGATAAATTCTGTGACAAGATCAAAACAGCAGACCAGCACAGAATCAGCCCTTCCTCTTTCTATAATGGATGCCCCTTTTGCCAGGGCAACAGCAGATGATGCACATGCAGCGCTTATGTGAATAGATTCACCTTTAAGGGAAAGCCTTTTAGATATGTAATCACCAATTCCGGGTTGCAGGCAACCTGCATATGTATTTTTATTTTCCTCATTTGATCCGGTCATTTTATCAATGCCTGCCTTGGTAGATGCTGTAATGAGAAGGCTGTAATGTGGTATCATGCCTATATTATTAAGCACTTTATCTATAAGGCAATACACCATGGATCTTTCTGTTGAATCATGAAGGTCATTTATACATGCTGCCATATTTGCATAATAACGCTCCACAGGAAACCGGGTTATCTCCTTTATAGCGGAATTTCCTGACAATAACCCCTCCCATAATACATCAACCCCCTCTCCAAATGGAGTCACAGTGTTTATCTCAGTTATACAGACATTAGCTATTTCAACTCACCTGCCTTCCATTTACGGCAAAACTCCTGATAAAACGGGGGTAAAACCATATAAAGGTTTTTATTCAGATCAAGCATCATCTGTATGGTATAGCCTGTTGTCATAAGTTCGCCTTCATGATCTGTGATGACATACTCTATATTGAGCCGGGCAGAATCAGACCAGTGCAACATGCTCTTTATGTTAATGGTTTCAGGGTATGAAAGAGGTTTATGATAATCTATGTGTATTGTCTTTACTGGTGCAATGATATTATTGCCATAGAAATCAAGGTAACTTATGCTATATTTCTCGCCAAGCGCCCCTCTTCCGTCTTCAAAATAACTGGGATAGCGGCCATGCCATACTATCCCGAGCTGGTCAACCTCCTCAAACCTTATCTTCCTCTGCACTGTGCATTCAAGGGGCTGAGGCGCATTATCAGGGATCTTGAAATAGGGTTTAAACATTATCATTCTCCTTTACAGGATTAAAATACAGGGTAAATGTAGAAATAACCCTTTCGCCTGATGTGATTTTCACTTTCATTTTCTTGCACGCATCAATATCTGCATCAGCACAATGGATTGATAGAGGCATATCAGGCCTTATCTCAGATAGAAACTTCGCCTTTTCTACCCGCATTATTCTGATTTTATAGCCCTTCTGCTCTTCAATACAGAGCTGTGCCAGTAACAGTTGAAGCACTGCTGGCAGGATAGGATAGCCCGGGAAGTGGCCGGAAAACCCATTAAAATCCCTGTCAAAACAGTAGTGTTTTTCCATGAATGAAGGATTGTAACCGGATTCACCTTTAACAGAATATCCTGATATTTCATTTAATAGTCTTTTCATTTTGCCTGGCATTTCCCGCCCCGCTTTTCAAGATAGCCATACAGGGCCGGTATTACAAAAATGGCAGCAGGTATGGCAGCGCCTATGCCCAGGAGGACTGTAATCCCTATGGAAAATAATGCAGGATGATGAGCAAATACAAGAGCGCCAAAGCCTGTAAGAGTGGTTAAGCCTGAAAGTAATACCGCTGTATCTGTGTCATGCTCGTAATCCTCGGAACACCTGCAAACCATAAAGATGCCATAATCAATACCGAGCCCTATAATAAGTATGGATGATATAATATTAAATATGTTAAATGAAATACCTGAGAGACCCATAACACCGAACATGAACAATATACCAGTTACAACAGGTATTAAACTCAACAGGATCTTTTTTATATCCCTGAACAGGGGTATAAGCAGAAGTATGATAACAAGAAGAGCACCAAATATAAACCGTACAAAATCATTGCCAACTGTCTTCCTGATCTCCTCGCCTATATATTTTTGAGATACATATCTGCTGCTATCAGGGCACTCTTTGCTGCTCATCAGTTTTATTGTCTTCTCATTGTCCGGAGCAAGTGTCAGGATAAAGACCTTTTGATTGCCCGTTAAAATAAAGTTTTCCAACAGTTTATTCATCCCGGCCAAGCCAATAGAATCCGTTGTTATCAGATCATTTTTCTCATCAAGGCCTCTAAAAAATGGATCAAATGCATCATCTGTAAAACCGATCAGGCTTCCCTCTTTTTTTAGCAGGTCTTCTGTTAATTTCCTGTTTTCTGACCAGAATCTTTTCCATGCAACAATATTTGATTCCTGAGTGTTCTTTGATGGAAATATCGGTGCAATAGTTGTGATCAACCTGCTCTCCATACCGGTTTTCAGATAGTTGAAAAGTTTTTCATTATTGTTGAGCGCTGATTCAAGGTCATTGCCCTCTGAAAAGATCATTGCCTTACCCTGTATATCACCCCAGGTCTCCTTGAAATCTCTTTCTATATTAACAAGTTCAGGAGATCTGTAATTCAGGCTGTTAAGATCACCGTCAAAACTTATCTTGCCCCCTGTATAAAGGCAAAAACAGATAACAATAACCCATGCAGATATGATTGACAGTGGTCTTTTTACCTTTCCCTTTATGAGAAAAATATTGTCTCTATTTCCGCCATTATTGGATGAGACCTGCATCATATGGGGCAGAAGGATCAGTGTAAAAACTAGAGATGTAACAACGCCTATAATGGAAAATGCCCCGAGCTGTCTCTGTCCGGGCAGGTCAGAAAAAAGGAGCAGGGCAAGGGAACATATTACAATAAGCCCGCCATAGAGGACAGGACGAGAGACCTCTGCAATTATGATGGATGTATCATCTTTTCTGTTTTTATCCCTGAGTGCAAAATAGACATGCAGACTCAGATCATCTGATAGCCCGAGAAGCACAGAGCCAAAACCTATTGTTATGGCTGATACTGTTGAATATATAAGTGAAACCCCTGAAAGGGCAATGGCAAAGGAGGAAAAGGAGATCATCAGGACAAACAGAGCACGCCAGTTTTTCAGGAAAAGCAGGAAAAGAATTATAAGAGACAATGATGATATAGTGAGGACGATAAACAGATCCTTTTTGATGGCGCTTGCATTGGCAACAGTGTAGCTCTGTGGGCTTATTACATACATCTCTACACTATCAGGCAGGCTCTTTTTTTTTATACTATCAAGCTCTGCCAGCATCTTTGATGCATTCAAGGTATCAGTAACATCAACATCAGTCTCGGCAAAAAGCAGGAGATTGAAACCTGTTCTGTCAATAAAATGGTTGTTGGCAAGGGATGCCTCGGGGATTATATTCAATGAGGCAAGTTTAGTCAGGACAAGGGCCTTCAGATCAAGGGGGTCTTGCTGCAAATCCTCAATAAGCATGGACCCTTCCGGTGAAAAGAGTGATGTAAATTTATCAGTCAGATGCTGATTGATATATGTCTCATTGAGCATTTTATTAATTTTATCCAGCTCTTCTTTGGTCATGAGATTAGGCGCATATTTTATTATGAAACTAAGGATATCAATTTCAGTATTCTCAACAGGCCCTGAAGTAACACTAGTGATATAGCTGGATTTACGCATGCCCTTTTCAAGCTCATCAGCATAATCCATAAGATGTTCTTTATCCTCTATAGATCCGGCCTTAAGGTTGATAATAACCTTATGCATGAATGGGTTCTTCTTCAGAAGGTTAAATTGCTGAAGAAAATCGCTGTTATTATCAGGGAGAAGGGATCGTATGTCCTCTGATAACCTGATTTTTGTCAGATAAAAAATGCTAAGCGCTGTTATCAGCCCTGCACATATAAAGAGCGCTGTCCGCCGTTTTGATAAAAAAATATAGAGATGGCGGAATATTTCAAAAAAGGCCATCAGAATAAACCCTCCTGAAGCGCTTTATTTATGATCATATTTGAAAAGTAAATCTGTGTTAAACCACCCTTATTTTCAATAATCTCTATGCGGTTTACATGTTCTTCATGATCTGAAAACGCCATAATAATGGAGTCTATATATCTCCTTTCAACAGGCGATATGGGTATAAGTTTCAGTTCAACCGGATGATCATTCAGAATCAGGATATCATATCCTCTCCTTAATCTGTCATAATCTCCCCTTGCCCATGCGAACACCTGATTTGATATTACAGAAATGACAGGGTCTTTACTGACATCAAATATTCTAATCCTCTCTTTATCTCTGTTCCATTTCTTTCCCTTGTCACCAATTATTACAAAACCCATTTTTACAGGCTCAGTAATCTCCCATAATAAACGATCAGGTTCCTGGTATATAATCCTTCCATATGAATCAGGCATCTGCTTAAGTATCTTAACCTTTTTTTTCTGTACAAAGTCACCCTGAAGCGTCTCAATCTTTTTCGATGCCTGCCTGATACGGAGAAGCACTGCTTCTATTTTATCCTGATCAGTTGTTATCTCACTATTGCTGCCAAATACAACAGGCATGGAAATACAGATAAACAAAATTATGATGAATGATATTCTCATTATGATGCGCATATAAGCCCTGAATTTATAAAGTACAGTCTAGCCTTCATCCGGTGCCCACAGTTTAAGTGTGCCAGCGGCAATTTCTTTGCCCCTGCATGCAAGATGCCCGTTAATTACTGAGAAGCCGGAGAAGCTTTTTTCTATCCCGATAAAAATATTAACAGCATCGCCTTTTCTGCAACCATCTTTAAAAACAAACTCCTTTATCTCCACAAGGTAACCTTTTTTTATCTTTTTACCCTCCATTAGATCACTGTAGCCCTTTACAGCAGCAGCAGACTGGGCCAGCAGCTCTACCATGGCAATCTCCTTCAGGGTGCCTTCATCAGTAAGAAAAAGATTATCAGGGGCAATAACTGATTCAACAACGCCGGCCTTGCCTGTAAACTCAAGGAGTCTATCAACCAGCAGTAAAGGCGGCCTGTGAGGCACCAAAAGCGCGGCATTTGCAGGCAATTTTATATCAGTGACCATTTATCTCATCCTGCCCAGTTCATCAATAATTATTGATTTGACATATTTTCTCATTTCAATATGTCCATTCTCGTTAGCAAATGCAGAAGGATAGACCGGCGCAAGCGCCTTCAATTTGACTCTGGCAGGCTTCAGATACCATCTTCCCGGCGGCAGCAGCACATCAGTGCCCGAGATACAGAGAGGAACCACAGGAACTTTTGTTTCAATTGATATCTTGAAGGCCCCTGAATAAAATCGACCGATCCTGCCGTCCCGGCTGCGGTGTGCCTCAGGGAACAATAATAGTACGCCGCCTTCTGAAAGTAATTTTTGAGAGGCCCTGAATGTTTCTTCCCATGATAACCTTTCCACATCCAGGTATTGAGCCAGTTTCATAAATGGACGGTACCATGCCATTTTAAATGGCCATGAACGGATAGCAAAGCACACATTGGTAAATGGCAGCGCACCCATAAAAAAGGTATCAAAAAAGGATAGGTGATTAAGAACTATAATACAGGGTGTAGGGATATCTCCCCTTTTAAAACCGGTCAGTTCCAGCCCTGTAAATGGTTTTATAATGGCAAGCCAGCATCTTCCGTAAATCCATACAAAAATCCGGATGATCCTTACTGTATCGAGTCTAGCGAATATTTTAAAACATAAAAAGGCAACTGGTGATATTAAAATGCCGATTGCTGTCATTATTACTAGCAGCGGATAAACAGTCAGATTTATTAACACTATAGAAAAATTCCTGGCAGCCGGCATTTAACATTTCTTTCCTGGGAAAAATAACAATAGTGGATTATTTTATATCCTTTTTGATTTCATGACTTTTTTTTATAACAAAGTTATGTATATCGCCAAGTGTTCTGATATCCCGTATCTCCTTTTCCTCGGTAATCTTGAACCTGAAGGCATTTTCAAGGACAATAACCATGTCGACCATATCTAGGCTGTCCAGTTCAAGGGTATCAAAAAGATGAGCATCCGGGCGCATCCTGTCCATGTCCAGTTCGAATTCCTTTGATAGGGCGCTGTTTATAGTATTGATTATCTCGTCATTAGTCATTCATAGCTCCGTATTATCAGGCAGGAATTTACCCCTCCAAGCGCAAAATTATTCTTTAAAACACATCTGATATCTCTTTTATCCAGAGATAGATTCAGGTTGATTATCTTGCATAAATCATCAATATTTTCAAGGTTTAAGGTTGGGATAATCTCTTTTTTTCTTATCATGTGGATAGATGCAATAAGTTCAAGACTTCCGCTTGCAGCCATAGTATGACCAATATGACCTTTCAGACTGCTTACAGGGACATCACCCCCAAAAACCTCGTATATCGCCTTGCTCTCTTCAATATCCCCCTGAATAGTCCCTGTGGCATGCGCATTGACATAATCAACATCTCTGGAGTTAATCCCGGCATCAGACAGCGCCTTTGTCATACACTCGATCAGGGACCCTGCGCTGGGGTTTGCGATATTTTCAGGATTTGCGGTTGATGCAAACCCGATTATCTCGGCAAAGATTTCAGCGCCCCTCTCTTTTGCAGAGTCAAGGGTTTCAAGCAAAAGTATCCCGCATCCCTCTGAGCAGACAATACCATCCCTGTCACGGTCAAATGGCCTAGGGGTTTTTGATGGGGATGAATTAAAACCGGTTGAAGCGGCATTAATAAGATCAAATGATAAAGTGGTAAAGGGGTGATATTCATCTGCGCCTCCGCAGAGCATGTAATCCTGTTTTCCAGAGGCTATCATCTCATAACCTATCCCAACTGCCTGACAGCCTGTGGAACATGCGGCAGAAGGGGCGATCACCCTTCCCTTAATGCCTAAAACCTGGGAGACATTAAATGCGCATGAGTGGTTCATCAATTTAAAAAAGATGGTTGACCTCATGTTTTCCATATTTTTATCGATAAGGTAATCCTTTATAAAGCTTACAAATGTATCAACGCTGTTAATAGTGGAGCCAATCACAATGCCCGTGTTAACATTTGAACAGATTTCAGGGGAAAGGCCGCCCATGGAAATGGCCTCCTGGCATGCCAGCACAGAGTATACTGACATATCAGACATGGAGCGGCGGAACTTTCTTGGTATCATCATGGGGTCAACATTCTCTACCAGTCCTGCCACCATTGAGCGGCTTCCCTCTATGGATTCAAGATCAGGATGACGTGTTATCCCGCTTCTTCCTTTAGAGAGGGAATCATAAAAGATATCCACCCCCTGGCCAAAAGGTGATATTGCACCCATTCCTGTAATAACTACTCTTCTTGGTTCCATCCTCTTAATGCTCCTCTGAGTAAATCATGCCCCACTATATTGGCACATGCCATGAATGCAGATATAAGCGTTCCCAGAAGGCCCGGGGCAACAACAGACTGTCCGGCAAGGTATAATCCGTTAACATTCGTTACGGGTAAGGGATTATATTGTTCAATCCTGTGTTTGGCGCCATACATGCTTCCAAAGGGGCTTCCTGAATAATCTCTTAATGTAAGGGGCGTTGAAAAATCAAGGGCATGCACCCTGCCCTTCAGATCAGGATAGCATGATATAAAAATGTCAAGCATCCTCATGCAGGCTTTTTTCTTGAACTCAAGATATTCATGAGGTCTGGTTTCTCTTGTTGAATTGCCCCACTGCTCAACCTCGCTGAAAGAGGCAGGGCATATCATTATAAACCTGCTCTGCGTATTATTTTCGTTTTTATCAGCCTCTGTGATCATTATGTTGAGGGGGCGCTTTTCTATTGGTTTGCTGAAATCTCCCAGATCGAATCCGTTGTCAGGTACAAGATAGAGTGTGCGGCCTGTCATCTTTAAAAGATCAATCTCAGATATTCCATACAGTATAAATGCTGAATGGGTCTCTTCAAGCGTTCTGATCCTTTTTATGTATGAGGGTCTGAACAGGGTTTCAGGAACAAGAGATAAAAGAGCTATAGGGTGTATCGTAGAAATTATATTGCGGGAAATTATTTGTGTACCGTCTTTAAGACCTATACCCGTTAGATCGCCAGATGATGAAAACAGCAGTTTTTTGGCTTCCATATTTAATAAAATATCCACTCCATTTTCACTGGCTGATTTTTCATATGCAGATACAAGCGTTAAACCGCCGCCATCTATAAGGTTTACAGATTCATAATAAGGGCCGGCTATATATGCATAGTTTATTAATCCCTGTTCACAAGGAGGTATGCCGTTTAAAAGGCAGTGCACACTCAGAACAGATTTGAGATAACTGTTGCAGGTATGGTTTGACAAAAAATCTGCAAGGCTGGTCCCGTGAATATTTTTAAGGATGTTCATGGCATTATTGTCTGCATCCGGGTCCAGAAACGGCAGCAATGAGCACTGTCGTTTTATCTCATCAAGATATTCTTCTATAAAATGACTCTCTTCAGGAAAGGCGCCTTTAAGCCTCTGCTTAATCTCTTCATACCCTGATGGGAATTTGAATTCAAATGAAGAGTCTTCAAATTTCACAACATCAAACATATTATCTTTAGATGAGTCAAGGTTAAGGAGCGGTAAAACACCCATGTAATCAAGCATGACCCTTACAGGGCTGCCTTTGCCAATCCCCCCTGCATGATGAAACCCTGTATCAAAATAATGGCCATTTCTTCTGAACCCCCTTACAAGGGGGGCTGTGTTTGATGACTTTTCTATCAATACAGTCTTAAGCCCGTTTTTTGCAAGGAGAATAGATGAGGCAAGGCCAGACAAACCGGCGCCTATGACCGCGCAATCATAGGTCATTATCAAACCCTATAACAATGGAGGAATTTGTCCCGCCGAATCCCGCTGAGTTACACAGGATATTTCTGGGCATAAAATCCTTAGCTTCCGTTACGATATTAAGCCTTTCAAACCCTGGATCCGGTTTTTCAAAATTAATGTTAGGTGCAATAAAACACTGCTGCGCCATAATAACGGAATATACTATCTGCGAGGCGCCTGACATCCACAATTCGTGACCTGTCATTGATTTTGTGGAAGAGATAAACGGTATTTTATCTCCGAAGATACTAAGGATATTCTGTGCCTCAGCCGCATCCCCTGACTGTGTGGATGTTGCATGGGCGCATATATAATCTATCTCTGAAGCGGCAACGCCTGAAACCCTTAAGGCCATGTTCATTGCCCTTGCAAGCCCACTATTGTCAGGCACAGACAGGCTTGAACCGTCAGAGGAAAAACCGTAACCCCTGATCTCGCCCAGTATCTTTGCGCCTCTCTTTTTTGCCAGATCAAATCTCTCAAGCACAACAGCGGCAGCGCCTCCGCCCGGCACAAGACCATCTCGGTTAATATCGAATGGGCGGCTTGCAGCAGAGGGGTTTCCCGTATTTAAAGAAAAGGCGCCCAGTCCATCAAAGCTGCACATGGATTCCCAGTTTATCTCCTGGGCGCCTCCGCATATTATTCGCTCCTGGTGGCCAAGGGAAATAAGGTTTGCTGCCTGTCCAACAGCATGCCCCCCGCTGGAACAGGCCGAGCTTATAGTCCAGCATGCGCCTTTTGTTTTAAATATTGTGTTAAGATTCATGGTTATGGTTGAGGTCATGGAGCGAAATACAAGGCCGCTCCCCAAGGATTTGGTCTCTCCTGTTTCTTTTAAAAGGGCTGTCTGCTCAACAGCGGCAATGCAGCTTGAGTCACAGCCAAATATGATGCCTGTTTCCGGATTCTCTATTTCCTTTTCATCAAGACCAGACATTTTGATGGCATCCATTGATGCCGCATATGCCTGTATGGCAAAATCAGTCATTGTCTTTCTCTGTTTTCTGGAAAGATATGCATCAGACGAAAACCCCTTTATCATGCCTGTCAGGGGGCTCCGGAAACCCATCTTGATCCTGTTATCATCAATAACGATTCCTGACCTGCCTTCACGCAATGAGCTTCCAACCGTCTCGATACTATTGCCAAGAGATGAGATAATGCCAATACCTGTAATCGCTACCCTGTGCATGTTTATAAAGGCGCCTCTCAGTTACATGTATATGCCGCCGTTTACAGAAAATACCTGACCGGTTATATATGAGGCATCCTCTGAACATAAAAAGACAACAATGCCTGCAACCTCCTCAGGTTTTCCGAAACGGCCAAGAGGTATCATGGGAAGGATATCCTTTTTAGGAAGACCTTCTGTCATTTCGCCTTCAATAAACCCGGGCGCAACCGCATTTACAAGGACATTGCGTTTTGCCACCTCTTTTGCAAGAGACTTTGTGGCTCCGATCAGCCCTGCCTTTGCAGCAGAATAGTTTACCTGCCCGCCAAGACCATTCTGGCCTGATGTGGATGTAATGTTGATTATCCTCCCCTCTCTTTTTCGCAGCATGCTGTTTAAAACTATTTTTGTGACATTGAAAAAGCCATTTAAGTTAATAGAAAGGACATCATCCCATTCCTCCCTGCTCATCCATATCATCAAGGCATCACGGCTGATACCGGCGTTATTAACCAGCACATATGGCGAATCGTTTTCAAGCAGAGGCTCAAGGGTGCCTTTTACGGCATCCATATCCGTTACATCGAATTGAAGAAGGCTGCATTTGACGCCTGCGCCCCTGATATTTTCTGCAATCTTTTCAGCCCTGGCCTGGTTTTTATTATAATTGAGCCATATATCAAAACCTTTTCTGGCAAGTGAACTGGCGATTGCTGAACCGATACCCCCGCTTCCTCCGGTTATTAGGGCTATTCTTGATTTTTCCATTATTATCCCCGGAAAATTTTTACATATTTTCGTCTTAAAAATAAAATAATATTCCCGCCTAATTAGCATCCTTCCAGAAAAGGTTATTTCTGGATGAAGCTTTTATTCTCCTTTCCTGGGGGATCAGCCAACCCTTTGATTTATATGCCTTTTGATGAAGGATGAATGCTGATGACTGACCGACCGTATCAAAAAAGGAAATTTATTAACTGCGGACTATTTAACATAATTAATATTTATTTCCAGGTTTTTATGAACATCACCTGACATCCCCTTCAATAATGACCCACCTATCCATTATAAACTGGTTTCCTCTTAAAACCCCATCCCCTTCTATCTCTTTTCCATCAAGATTATTAAGGGTATCATCCATAAAGGCATTTTCTCCCTTTCGTCGAAGCTTGAAATCACCCTGTGGGGTAGTAATAATAATGGCCTCATGCTCGCTCTTTGTGCCGCTATACAGCACCTTTTTTGATACCCTGCCACGGAGTTTCATATTATATTATGCCTTTCCATATCAGTAATCCGGATTTTTGCTTTACCTGCTGTGAACACGCCTCATGTGCATAAGCTTTCCATCCTGCCAGGTGCTCACAATGGCTACAACACGGCCGGGTGTGCCCTTTGGAACATCCCTGCTTCCTGTGATCATATGGATATTCCTCCCTTTCCGTGCAGAATCGAAATTTTTCATGTTGCTGCTGGAGGCCTTAGCAGGGAAATTTATACTGTATGAGTGGGCGCCAAATTTTTTAATTCCTGATTCCCTTGCTGCCATACGTAAAACCTTATCAGCCTGTGACGGCATCTTCTCATTAACCTTTTTTACTGCCCCGAGGGTGGATGAGAGGTTTGCGCCTGTCTGTGCAAGTTTTTCTCTTCTAAGAAGCCTTGTCCCCCTGTTGTTCTGATGTTTAATAAAAACCTTTTTATAGGTCTTTGTTTTTGAAAAACCGTGAGGCACAGCCTGCACCGCATGAATGGAGGGATCACCCAGAAGATTAAACTGCACTGCTGTCTTGAGGTCCATTGGATCAAGATGGGTATAGGCACCTGAAAAACGGTGTCTTGCGCGCAGCGCTGCCTCGCCAAGAGACATGCCATTCAACACCTCCTCAAGAAAGTACTGACATATCAGGTCTGCCTGACCATTGCCTTCGCTCGGGCCATATGCAATGGTAGAGCTGCCAAAATAACCGTACGCCCCGTCACGGAGATAGGTGCTGCATATACCGGACTGCATATCACTGTCAGCAGGATCATAGAGTTCTGCCCCATAACAGCATTCTGCTGCCACCACTGTCCCGTCAATAATCTTCCTGACCAGCTTTGGAGCAGAGTGAGCAACCGGGTATTTTGATCCTTTCTGACCATAGAAATTGGGGTCACTTAAAGAGCCGTGACAGTTTATAAAATGAACTCTTTTAGATAGTTGTGATGCGCTCCAAACCGGCCCTTTGGGCGGAGATGCCACCATATCAGAGCTTGATCCAAACAGTTTTGTAAGGCTCAATGATGTGGACGCTTTCCATACATCAGCAGTTACACTGAAATACCTCTGGTAATCAGCGCGTACCCTGGCTTTATGCCTTGCGGCAGTTCTAAGCAGGGAGATGATATACGCCGGGTCATTTACCCCCGTAAGATCCGGTAACCGGCCCACCACACGGGTTGGGCCAAGGAACTTTGCCGGGTCTTTACTGTATGGTTTTTCGCAGGCATAGGGGATATCGCTTGGTATTACCTTGTCATCATCGCCATCAGGATCATATGCAGGGTTTTTCAAATCCTGGTGCGGTATTATATCCGGCGCTCCAAGGATCATGAGATAATCAGGCTGGTATGACTTAAAAACAGCATCAACAGCATTTTTAACCTGCCTCTGGTTGTCCCATTCTGTAACGACAGGCGCCTTGATACCCTTCATATCAGCAGCAGAATCGATAGCCACCATCTTTGTTTCAATACCCCGATTTTTATCAGATGCTATCAAACGGTCAACAGCAGTTAAAATGCGGGAAAGATTGTTACCGTATTTTTCCTTTAAAGCACTCAAGTTTGTAATAATTATCTTATCGACTGCCATAGGTTCATCCCTCCTGGATAAAAAGAATAAATCGTTCATGTTTTGCGTAATACAATAAATATGGCGATTACTTCTCAGTCTTGCCAACCATCAGCATTGACCACTGATACAGGTACTGGAAAAAAGAGACAATAGTAAAGATAGCTGTAGCATAATAGAGGTATGGATAATAACCCTTAAAAGGAACAAGGTATTCGCTGGCAAGCACTGCTATTACAGTTACAAACTGAAAGCATGTAGTTATTTTGCTTGTGACAACCGGTCTTATGTTAAAGGAAACACCGGTAAGGTAGAGTATTACAACACCTATAAGGATCAATACATCCCTTGAAATGACAACAACCGAAAGCCATGATGGCAAAAAGCCCCTTATGCCGAGCGCAATGAAGGCTGACACAAGGGTAATCTTGTCTGCAAGGGGGTCCAGATAGCTGCCTAATTCACTCTTCTGTTTGAACACCCGTGCTATAAGGCCGTCCAGTCCGTCGCTGATCCCGCATATCACAAGTATAGCAAGCCCGGTAAGCAACTGGTCATTAATCAGATAGATCACAAAGATAGGGGCAAGCAATATCCTGATCATTGTTATAATGTTCGGAATGGTCATCATTTAGATATAACACCTCCGGAAGGTTTAACAAAGTGAAATCAGAGTACTGTAACAGTTAGGCTGCCACCTTCATCAATGCCGATTTGTGCAGCAAATGGCATCTCACTGTTTGACCTTATCTTTTCAATAAATCTTTTCCTTTCACCCGAATATTCTACTGTAACCATGATCATATCGTTTGAAATCCTTGAGGGCAAAACAGACACAACCCCGCTAACCTTTTCCTTCAGGAATGATATAAAGCCTGCCAATTGTTTAAGGTTTGTTAAACCTTTAATGGCAAGATCAAAACTGGTTAACTTTTCTTTTTCCTTTTTGAAAGTTTTTAAAATAGCCGGGACTATCTCTGAAACACCCTCTGAAATGAACTTTTCAAGTATAACCTCATTGCTCTCTATTGTTTCTGCCGGATCGTTAACAGGCGGCTGTTCTCGTAAATAGTTGCCGAGGATAGCCCCGTTTTCAACCTGGATGGCCTTTATATCTGCAATCAGTGTATTTACACTATTTTTCTCCACCTTGCCGGTAATTACAACGTCTGCTGAATAAGATTTCCCCCACATCACTGCATCTTCATCGGTCAGCTCTGCCTTGAAAAGCGCTGGATTATACCCGTTCTCTGGCATGCTGTTGGCCCTGTATATAGGGTCAAATCCCCGTTCCTGAAAAAATCTGTATAGCATCAGTTCTGACGGTGTGAGGTTAATCTTGTTTTCGGGGTCATCCCACCATATATATGGTTGACTGTCAGAACCGGTATTGTCGGCCACAAGGAACAATACACGTAAAGAGGTCTCTTCAAAGGTGATGATCCCTGCATTTATAAGCCTCTCTTCCATAAGTTTTTCATTCACCTTGATTCTAACCAGTATTTTTAAGGTCTTGGCCCCGGCATCCTCTGCAAGTATATTAAAATTCTGAATTACATCAGTTGAGTCTGGTATTATCTCATTGATTATGGCTTTAAAATTATTGACCATGCCCTGAGAGCCAAGGCTTTTTTCAAGATATGACTCAATGCCTTTTGCATGGGCATCTGAAATAGCGACCTTTCGTGCCTCTGAAAGATTACCCTTTATGATTGGTCCTGAACCGACAACCAGTATGCCGCTTTCATCAATATCAGCCCCATAGCTGAATGGTGATGAGAGGATCAGGAAACAGAGCCAGGTCATTAATATTGATTTATTTATATTTTTTTGCATAGCTGTTATTTTGCTTTAGTTATATATAAGTCTGACATTTAATAATCACCCAAAGGCAATACCCAGTCAAATAAAATCTTTTATCTTTTTAATTATTTCACCATAATTATTTGGTGAGCACCATATCATATCAGGGTCTGCCCTGAACCATGTGAGCTGTCTTTTTGCGTATCTCCTCGTATCCTGTTTAAGGAGCTCTACAGATTCATCATACCCTGCCCTTCCCTCAAGGTACCCTATTGCATGTCTGTAACCTATGCTTTTTAAGGGTTTAAGATCAGGTGAATAGCCTTTATTTAAAAGTCTCTCTGTCTCTTCAATCAGGCCTGATTCAAACATCCTGACACTGCGGGCATTTATGCGTTCATAAAGGATATCCCTCTCATAAAAGAGCGAGAGTTTCAGGGCCAGAAATGCGCTGTTGCCAAACTTATGCCCTGATGACAGGGTTGAAAAGGGTATCCCTGTAAGTTCAAAGACCTCAAGCGCTCTTGTAACTCTTACCCTGTCATTTGGGTGAACCGTTGCAGCAGATTCAGGGTCAACCTGTTTAAGCCTTTGATGTAAAGCCTCTTTACCATGCTGATCATATTCATTGAGCAGACGTTCCCTGATTTCAGGGTAACTTTGAGGGCATTCAAACAGACCGCCCAGCAGGCTTTTGATATAGAGCCCTGTGCCTCCTACAACAAGGCATACCCTGTTCCTGTCCAGGATAGAATTAATAACAGGCAGTGCCTGCTCTCTGTAAAGGGAGGCATTATACTGTTCATCAGGGTTTACCATGTCGATCAGGTGGTGAGGTATACCCATTCTTTCGGAATAGTCAGGTTTGGCAGTGCCGATATCCATGCCCTTGTATACCTGCATGGAGTCACAGTTAACTATCTCGCCTTTTAGTTCAAGAGCTATCTTTACAGCCAGACCGCTCTTGCCTGTTGCAGTAGGGCCTGTGATAATAACAATTTTCTTTTTATCTGCATTCATATGGCTGATATAATCCGGGTATTATTTTTCGGCTAAAAGAGCGGGAATATCTCCAGCAAACCAATCTCATACCAGTTTTCACATCTCCTTATACCGCGCAAATCGTCTCTATTCCTGTTCCATGGCCTGTCAAAAAGGATAACATCCGTCTTCATTCTCTGAAACAGGAATCTTGCCATATCCGGGGAATCCTCCACTGCAAGGATGAACTCCATTTCAGAAAAGCGGTCAAGTGAGATGGCGATCTTCTTATCAATGGCGGGTCTTGAATACTTGTCAACCATTATGAAGGAGTCAAATGGCACCTTGTTTCGCCTGAGCCATTCCAGGCTTGATTCGTAGGTTGAGGTAAGCCTGCCTGTAACAACTGATATCTCATACCCCAGCCCTGACCATTTATTGAGTTCATCAATCATACCTTCAAATGGTTCAAGCGCAAGGATTATTTCAGGCTCATGAACAAGCCTGAAAAAATGATCAAACTCATGATCAGTAAGTGAAAAGGATTTTTTGAGATCAAATGTGGTTATATCATTAAAATCAACTGTTCTGCCAAACTCTCGTGCCACAATCTCTGCATAACGGCAGGTGGTGTTCGCTATTACATCATCCAGATCTATATAAATGGCCGGCAATGCTAAATCCTGTTTTATTCTTCTTCAATCACCCTGACACCATCTGGCACGGTAAATGTAAAGAAACCGGCCTCAAGACCATTCTTCTGTTCAAATGCGCCCAGTTTAAACCTGGTAAGATTGCCTGTGATGTCTATTATCTCAATGCGGTTAATAGTGTAATCCTTTTTTGTTACAATTATCTTGATATTGTCTATCTCTTCCCATGTATCATTAGGGATCAGGGTAAGTTCATAGTAATTCTCTCCATCCGGTTCAAGGAGTGAGATGTTAAAGCTCTCTTCAGGATTTTTAAGCCCTGTAAAGATCATGCTGATTACGGATAGAGACCTCCCTAGGCTATCCATCCTGGATGCTGTCTTCTTTTCAGGTTCATAGAACCAGATATTTTTTCCGTTGGAAATGACATATTCTTTAGAGGGCTCTTTCTGTTCTACCTTCAGCATATCAGGCTCCTTAAAATAAAATATGCCTGATGCAATATCAGAGCCCATCTCATCAAGCATTGACATGGATCTGGTCAGTATCTCACGCTGATATGAAACAGACATACCGGCTGAATATTGCCTGTGTGTCTCAAGAATCTTGTCCAGCACCTGTTTGACCTTTGTCTCTGCGCCTGTTGCAGGTGAAATAAGCACAGTAAAAAGAATTATAGATATGACAGTTTTTAATCTTGTATATATAAAATTTACCATAGTAGTAAAACACTCCTTATAACTCATTTATTCCCTTCGTCCAAAAACATCCCTTGCCTTAACACCATCCGATGGGCCAACTATCCCTTCCTTTTCCATGATCTCTATCATTCGTGCGGCCCTGTTATACCCCACCCTGAGTTTACGCTGTATCATTGATATAGAGGCCTGACCGGTTTTTATTACCATATCCACGGCCATCTCATATTTCTCATCCTTTTCAAGCTCATCATCGATCTCCTCCTCATCCTTTGAGACCTGCGCAACAATGGTTGAGTCATAATCAGGTTTCATCTGTGCCCTGATGAAATCGGTCACCCTCTTCACCTCATCCTCTGATATATATGCCCCGTGTATCCTTGTCAGTTTTCCTACGCCTGGCGGCATAAAAAGCATGTCGCCCTCACCTAGCAGATGCTCGGCGCCATTTGTATCAAGGATGGTCCTGGAATCCACCTTTGAGCTTACCTGAAAGGAGATCCTTGTCGGGAAATTTGCCTTTATAATACCGGTCAGCACATCAACTGACGGCCTCTGAGTGGCTATTATGAGGTGAATACCGGCTGCCCTGGCCATCTGGGCAAGGCGTGTTATATACTCCTCAACCTCCCTTGTTGAAACCATCATAAGGTCCGCGAGTTCATCTATTATCAATATGATATATGGGAGCGGCTCGCCCAGCCCCTCATCGCCGCCTACAGATGTTGCCTTTTTCTGTTTAATTATCTTCTTGTTATAGGCATCTATGTTTCTTACACCCCTGTCAGACAGCAGCATGTAGCGTCTTTCCATCTCCTGCACAGCCCATCTTAAGGCCCTTGTCGCCTCCTTGGGCTCTGTTACAACAGGATGGAGAAGATGGGGTATATCTTTATATACTGAAAGCTCTATACGTTTAGGGTCTATCATAAGGAATTTTACTGCATCAGGCGTGAGCTTGAACAGCAGGCTGTTGATCATGGCATTAAGGGAGACACTCTTTCCTGTGCCTGTGGCCCCGGCAACAAGAAGATGGGGCATCTTTACCAGGTCTGAAATTACAGGTGTGCCTGTGATATCCATGCCAAGGGCAATGGTGAGCCTGTTATTTGAGTCCTTAAAGTCACTGGATGACAAAACCTCTTTAAGATAGACATGATCACGCTTGTTGTTTGCTATCTCAATCCCTATAGCATCCTTTCCAGGGATAGGCGCCACAATGCGTACGCTCGGTGCCCTTAAAGCAAGGGTAAGATCATCAGCGAGGCTCGCCACCTTGCTGATCTTTATGCCCGGCGCCGGTTTGTATTCATACATGGTGATAACAGGGCCGGGTGATATCTCAACAACCTCACCGTGCACGCCAAAGTCCTCAAGTTTCTTTTCTAGCCGCCTTGCATTCATCTCAAGGCTTTCCTTCTGAACCACTGCCCATTTTTCTTTTGGCGGGTCATCAAGGAGATCAACAGTCGGGAGCCTGAACCCCGCCTTATTCATAAATGCAAAGGACTCCTGTTCAGGCTTTTTTATCTCCTCTTTTTTGGGTTCAATGATATTTACCTTTGCCTTGGGTTTATTTTTTTCTACCTCTATGATTGTTTTTCTCACACGGCTCTTGCGGATCTTTTCCATCTTTTTGGTCCGGTACTCTCGTATCTTTCTGTAAGTGAATAGCATCCAGAGAAAGAGCTTTGAAAAAAGCCAGCCAAATGATATGCGGGTACATATCATGAAAGATACAATAAAGATGGCATAGAGCAACAGGCCTGCGCCAAAATTATTTAACAGCCTTGAAAAAAAACTCCCTACAAAAAAGCCCAGTATTCCTCCGCTGCCGCTGCTAAGTTCACCGCACCTGAACATAATCATGCCAGGAAATTGCAGGCTCAGTATGCCTGAAAATGATACAAGCAGGATAATCACTGCAATTATATACCCCAGAGGCGGGACAAGAGGCCTTCCTGTTAATGAGAGGAAAGAGGCTATGAGAAATACCGCAACAAGCCAGAATGCGGAAAAACCGATCAGGTGAAATGAATAGCCCGCAATATGGGCGCCCACTGTCCCGAAAAGGTTGTGAACCTCCGAACTGCTGCTTGTCCTGATCCAGAAAAGGGGGTCCTGGGTATGATAGGTAAAAAGACTCATACCAAGTATAATGGAAACAAGTAAAAAGATGATCCCCCTTATTTCCTTTCTTATGGGCGCATAATCCTTTGAAATATTCTCTGTTTCTTTATTTTTTTTATCCATTTTTTTCATACTGGAATAATAATGGGCAGTATCAAAGGCCCGCTGTCAATAACCCTGTAAAAATAACGTTTCAAATGCCTCTTTATATCAGAACTTATGTCTGACCACTCCATATGTTCAAGATTTTTAAATTCAGAGAGCAGATCCAGCACCTGCTGCCTCGCCTCATCAAGTATGGTTCCACACTCATCTTCAAATACAAAACCCCTTGAAATAATATCAGGCCCATAGAATATCTCGCCAGTCTGATCATCAATCACAATAAGGATAATTACAACACCGTCACCGGCAAGCCTTAACCTGTCTCGAATGACTGTATCATCAACATCGCCAAGGCCCTTGCCATCAACAAGCATTCTCCCTGTGTGCACCTTTCCATCAAGCCATGCCCTGCCCTCTTCAAAACAGATAATATCCCCGTTTTCAGACAGTATCGTATTTTCACCAGGGATACCGGTTGACCGGGCAAGCTCTATGTGCTTAACAAGGTGCCGGTATTCGCCATGTACAGGGATAAAATATTTTGGCCTTACCAGGTTTATAAGGAGCTTCAGCTCTTCCTGATAGGCATGCCCTGACGAATGTATGGCCGACACCTTTTCATAAATAACCTTTGCGCCCCTCCTGTAGAGGTTGTTTATTATGGAGGTTATTGCCCTTTCATTCCCCGGAATAAACCTGGATGAGAGGATAACTGTATCACCCTCTTTTATGACGATGTCCTTATGATTCCCGTTTGCCATCCTGGTTAAAGATGACATGGGTTCACCCTGGCTCCCTGTTGTTATTATCACGATCTCATTGTCAGGGTAATTTTTAATGGCCCTTTCTGTTATCTCAATCTGTTCAGGGATATTCATCAACCCCTGTTTAACAGCAATGCCAGTATTGGCCTTCATGCTTTTTCCGCTCAGGGCGATCTTTTTGCAATATTGCTGTGCCAGGTTAACTATCTGCTGTATCCTGGCGATATTAGACGCAAAAACTGCTACTATAAGGCGTCCTTCAGAATGCCTGAATATATTTTCAAGGGTCTCCTTTACATCTGATTCGCTTAATGTATATCCCTCACGTTCAACATTTGTGGAATCTGAAAATAGCGCAATGCAGTTTTTTCCACCATAATATGAAAACCTGTTTATGTCAGTAAAATAACCATCTACAGGTCTGTGATCTATCTTAAAGTCACCAGAGTGTATTATGATCCCTTCCGGTGTCTCAATGGCAAGTCCGACACCATCAATTATACTGTGGTTTACCCTGATATATTCAATCCTGAAAGGGCCTAGTTCAGATATATCGCCCGGTACTACTTTATTCAACTCAGCCTTTTCAGGCAACTCATACTCAGAAAGCCTGGCCTTTAGCAGCTCGATTGTAAAATTTGTTCCATAAACAGGGACATTAAGCTCTTTTAACAGAAAGGGCATTGCTCCAATATGATCTTCATGCCCGTGTGTAAGTATAACCGCCCTTACCCTTTCCCTGTTCAGGGTAAGGTAACTGAAGTCAGGGATAACCATGTCAATGCCGGGCATGTAATCATCGGGGAACATCAGGCCTGCATCGATTACAATAATATGCTGATCATATTCAACAACCATCATATTCAGCCCGATCTCGCCCAGTCCGCCAAGAGGTATTATCTTAAGCATCAGATTCCCTATCTTTTTTGATGCATACCTTAATCTGAATGCAATTTTGAGTCAATACGATTTATGTTTTATAAATGGCTTGATTTCAAGTCAGCCTGTATGTATAGTTTTTTTTAATAAACCCTGTATGGCTTAGAATCACATCAGATATTTTTCTTTGAAGAGGATACAAATGGCAAGTGTAAACAAGGTAATATTGATCGGTAATCTGGGAGGTGAGCCTGAAGTGAGGTACACCCCGTCAGGCACGGCTGTTGCGAATTTCAGCCTGGCAACAAAAGAGCAGTGGACAACCAAAGAGGGAGGCAAAGAAGAAAGAACCGAATGGCATAAAATTGTTGCATGGGGGCGTCTTGGAGAGATCTGCGGCGAATATCTCCATAAAGGCAAACAGGTTTATGTAGAAGGCAGGATACAGACACGCGCCTGGGAAGACAAGGAAGGGGTAAAAAGATATACCACAGAGATAATTGCCAGCACTATGCACATGCTGGGTTCAGCCCATAAAGAGGGTGATGCCTCTGAAAGGATGAATGAACGGCCCCCTGTTGAAGAGCCGATATCCATTCCGGATGATGAAATACCATTCTAGGTTTACAAAAGATTACCCGGATTATATCTGTAAATGCTTATATAATCCGGGTGATTATCACTCATCTTTTTTGGAATTTTTCTCTTTTTTCTCCTCGTCATCATACGAAATCTCCTCGGGCTTGTCTGTGGTGGCCTTTTTGAAATTTCTTATGCCCTTTCCAATTCCTGCGCCGATCTCTGGGAGTTTACCAGCCCCAAAAATGATAAGGATTATGATCAGGATGATTATAAGTTCCGGCATGCCTATACCAAACATCTTTACCTCCGTTTAAAGCGGCCATATTAAAGGCCTGAAATTGATAAATCCGCATAACAATTGATGGAAGCCAATTATCAGAGAGGTGGAAAATAACACCATCCTGCATACAAGTCAAGAAACCCTGCATCCAGTTTTCAGCGCTCTTCATTTTTTGCTATCCTCCGGGAATAATCAATACAGACATAATTAAAAGGACTTAAAATAATCGGCCAAATGGTGTTAATTCAAAATATTAGAGTATTCTCATAAAACAGGTTTATTTTTTGACGCAAAAGGTATTCAGAGTTGTCATGCCCAAATCGGCACACTGCTAGAAAAAATATCATTTAGCCTATTATATCAATAAGATATCCTGATTCTTCAAACCCTGATAATGGATTTTTATTTAATATAATTCAGGCATATTTCCTGCATAATTGGGAT
>CAYWRH010000024.1:0-38386 GCA_964460435.1 uncultured Desulfatiglans sp. | reverse complement strand
GTCCAAATATCTAAAGGCATTTTACTTAAAAACAGGTTTATAAAAACCAGGATATTTGGACTGTATCCTATCTTAATCCACTTTTCAACCACTGGATTTGTTTATTCAGATCTCTAATAGATTGACAGCTAATGGGTATTGGCCTATTTAAAGAATGAAAATCGGGACAGGAGATATGGCAGAGATCCTCATTGGCACATCAGGCTATTACTATGATGACTGGAAAGGCATATTCTACCCTGAAGGGCTACCCAAAAAGGAATATCTTGCCTTTTATGCCCGGAATTTCAATATTATTGAACTGAACTTCACCTACTACAAACTACCAGAGGGACAGCAGATCAGTAGAATGATGGAAACATCAGGAACCCTCCTGTTTACAGTAAAGGCCTACAAGGGGATAACACATGAGATTACTCCTTTATCCCTTAAAAATATCCTCCCCAGATTTCTTGGGGGTATCTTGCCTCTCCATGAAAAGGGGCGGCTTGCAACTCTCTTGATCCAGTTCCCTTTGAGTTTCCACTATAACGATAAAAACAGGGTCTATCTGAGGGAACTGCTTGAGGCCATTTCTCCATTCCCGGTCTGTGTTGAATTCAGGAACAAAGAGTGGTTAAAAGAATCTGTTTACGAGGGGCTAAGGGGACTATCAGCAGGATTTGTCTGTGTTGATGAGCCTGACCTGCCAAATCTTATACCTCCGGTTGCCATTGCCACTTCAAAGACTGGATATATAAGATTTCATGGCAGGAATAAAAAGAACTGGTATAACAAAGACAGAACATCAAGGTTTTAATAACTGTAGAGGTAAGAGTAGATTAATGTCTGGATGCCTGCGATAAGAAACATATCAATGGAAAATTAAAATCTATATATATTTTTCAACAATCATGCTAAATCACAGGCCGTAACAAACGCAAGGATGCTAATTAATCTGCTTAAATAAAAGGGCGGCTTCAATGAAAAATAAATATAGGATCATAATATACATCCTGATATGCCTGTCAGCTTCTGCATGTTCTGTAAAAAGGGTGCCAGTTGAGGTGAAAATGCCTTTACCAGAAAAAGGCATCCCTGAAAAGAAAGAAGATTTTTATGTAATTAATGGTGAACGGTATTATCCCATCCCGAGCGCCGCCGGTTTTACAGAGACAGGAATAGCCTCATGGTACGGTGATGATTTTCACGGTAAAAGGACCGCTAACGGCGAGGTTTATGACATGCATATGAAAACGGCTGCCCACACCATACTGCCCTTTAATACATATGTAAGAGTCACCAACCTGAACAATAAAAAGTACACCATTGTGAGGATCAATGACCGGGGGCCGTTTGTAAAGGGGAGGATAATCGATCTTTCATACACAGCTGCAAAGGAGATTGATCTTGTGGGGCCTGGCACAACAAAGGTTGAGGTTACTGCCCTTAATAAAAACCAGATAGACCCTGGTATACACGAAGGCACATTTACAGTGCAGGTGGGGGCATTTTCAGAACAGGCTAATGCGCAAAGACTCGCTGATAAATTAAAAATTCTGTATGATTATGTGAATATTACAGAATATACAGATATGAATAACAGGAGATTCTACAGGCTTCATGTATCCAGGACACACACACTTGATAACGCTATGGAGGCCAGGAAGAAACTGGAAGAACTCGGGTTTAACGAGGCCTTTATAGTTCGGCTCTAGCCTGCTGATTAATACTGTCTCTTAAAAGGCCGGAGGTCTTGAATACAACCACTCTCCTAGGTTTAAGAATAAGGTCTTCTGAGGTCTGGGGGTTGCGGCCTCTTCTCTGAGCCTTGCTCTTTACAGACAGTTTACCGAATCCGCTTATAAGGACATCCTCTCCGTCAGCCAGGGATGTTTTTATCATTTCAAAGACCTTTTCCACTACAGAACGCGATTTTGTTTTACTTAAACCGACATTGTCATATATGTCACAGATGATTTGCTCTTTTGTTAAGGCCATAAATACCCTCCAGTAACTTATAATCAAAAAATGATTACATCCCTTTGCTAAAACCAAATTTCTGTTTCAGTTTTTCATTGACAACAGGAGGCACTAGCCCTTTGATATCACCTCCACACCGGGCCGCATCCTTTATGATGGTTGAACTGATATAGAACCACTTGTAATCTGTCATAAGAAAGACAGACTGTATATCCCTGTTCAGTTTCCTGTTCATCAGGGCCATCTGGAATTCATATTCAAAATCAGAGAGAGCCCTTAATCCCCTTACCACGATACTTGCGTTTTTTTTAACGGCATAATCTACCAGAAGCCCATTGAATGAATCAATCTCAATATTGGGCTCATCACCGAAGATTTCTTTAAGCATGGAGATCCTCTCTTCAAGGGTAAAGAGGGGGGTTTTATTAGGGTTGATAAGTATTGCCAGCACAAGTTTGTCAAATATCTTGAGCGCCCTTTTTATTATGCTTATATGACCGTTCGTGAGTGGATCAAAGGTTCCAGGATAGATCGCCAGTTTTTCATTCATTATATTTGCCTTTCGTAGATATCAATTTTAGTTTCACCATATATCCTGGTTTTATTCAGAATAAATGCCCCTGCATTTGGCGGCAGGTGCTCATCTCTTTTTGACTCTGTTACAATCTTGCCGTTATCAGACATAATCCCTGTTTTAACTATTGCCTCCAGCAACCCCGGGATCAGCTTTCTGCCATAGGGCGGGTCTATAAAGGCAAGATCAATAACCCCAATTTTTAGCATATCGTGAGGCGGAATACTATTCTTTAAATCCCACTTTACAACAAATCCCCTGCTGCCGAGACCGCATAATTCAAGATTTTTTCTGACAAGCTCAACTGACCTCATCGAGTTATCAAAGAATATGGCCCATTCAGCCCCCCTGCTCAGGGCCTCTATGCCCATGATACCAGTCCCGGCAAAGATATCCATTACATGAAATCCGGTGGTATCATTGCCGATGATGTTAAAAACCGCCTGCCTCACCTTGCTTGATGTAGGGCGGATATTCATGCCCCTTAAACCACCCAGCACCCGCCCGTTTAATTCTCCTCCTGTTATTCTCATCTACTTTTATCCGGCATATAACACAACTGGTTCGGATACCCCGGGGTTGTTAAATCCTGTTTATCAAAATGGTCTTTATTCATCATGCATGATTACAGTAAAAGATTATTCATGAAAATATTTTGGTAAAGATTTCATAATATTTTTTTTACATATTTGTCAACGTGTTATAACTGCTCATAAAAAAAGCAATAACAGGGTAAAATATTTTTGCCCTTTTGTTTTTTTAGGGGGTCTAAAGAGCATCAGCCTGGCGGCCTGATATCAGGGGCAGCAATATAGTCAGGCACCACATCGGTAAGGTTATCAAAATCATTATTCCTGAAACGGGTAAGGGCAAGCAATCCAACCGCGGATGCCCTCAGATTCCAGTGAACCTCTCCTGCAAAGGTTATCATGCTGTTCCCCGACACCACTATCCTCCCTTTCTGGCTTATATAGTCATTACCAACTAATACGGTCGGTTCATCTATCATGGGGCCTATCTCGGATATCCTTTTACTCTGTATATCTGTGGTTTTTACAAGGCCATCCCCAACCTTCCTGTATATGGCATAAAAGACCTCATCCCTTCTGGATGCAATCATGGCGCATACAGGCATATTAGTGAATGAAAGAGGCAAGGCAATGGCCTCAAGGCTTGAGACAGATATCAGAGGGATATCCCTGCTGTAAGAAATCCCCTTTGCCGCAGAGAGCCCCACCCTCAGGCCTGTAAAACTCCCCGGCCCCCTTGCAGCGGCTACTGCCTTAATATCTGCCGCATTATAACCGGTTGATGCAAGAAGCATATCTATGGCCGGTATAAAACCTGTAAAGGTATTACCCTTCGGGATCACCATGTATTCGCCCGCTATGAGGCCGTCAAGTCTCAGGAGCGCAATACTGTATTGGGCTGTAGAACTGTTGATTGCTAGTATCATTTTTATTTGGTAAATAATCTTAAAATATCATTATAAAAAACCACTGCCATCAGGATCAGCAGAATTGAAAAGCCTATCTTCTGCGCAAACTCGCGTCTGTCAATGCTTACAGGTTTTCTTATCACAAGCTCAACAAGAAGAAAAAGTATCACCCCGCCGTCAAGGACAGGGATGGGAAACAGGTTCAGTATACCCAGGCTTATGCTTATAATAGCCATAAACTCCAGGGCATAATCCAAACCCTTTTGAACAACTATGCCAGCCATCTGACCTATCATTATGGGTCCGCCAACTGTCTTTATAGATACCTCTCCCTGAAAAAGTTTTACTACTACAAGACAGGTCTCTTTAATGGCGCTATAGGTAATTGAGGCTGCCCTTTTAAAAGCCTCAGCAATGGCTAATTCAGTATAAACTACCTTACCGGCATTGATCACCCCTATCAGTACGGCCTTTACATCCTCACCAGCCTCATTTTTAATAACAGACTCTTCAGGAATTACAGTAAAAGATAAAAGTTCATTACCCCTTTCAACTGTTATCTTTACAGGGAGGCCAGCCCTGTTTTCAATTATCTTCCTTATGTCTGTCCAGTTTACTATCTCTTTATCTTCCACTGTCTTGATAATATCACCCTCCATAAGGCCGGCCTTTTCTGCAGGGGACCCATCATTTACAATGCCTATTTCAGGCGTAAAGAGCGGTTCAGGTGTAAGCTGGGGCGCTCCGAATATGGAATAGAGGCAAAAGAAGAGCAAAAAGGCCAGCAGCAGATTGAAAACAGGCCCTGCTGCCACGATGGCTATACGTTTTAACGGGTGCTGATTATTAAAGGCCCGTATTGCATCCTTTTCATCAACAGGAGGGGCATCTTCAGTGAAATCGTCCTCCCCAAGCATCTTAACAAAACCCCCAAGGGGGATATATCTTAAAGAATACTCTGTCTCGCCATGCACCCTTGCGACTATTTTAGGGCCAAAACCCAGTGCAAATTTAAGCACCTTGACATTAAACAATTTGGCAGCAAGGAAATGGCCCAGTTCATGAAAAAATATCATTATCCCCAGCACTATTAATGTTGGGATTATATTCATATAAAATATCTTTCCTGAATTCTGTATAATATTTATTAATGTATCCATGTATTACCCATCTTTTAAGTCTGTTTTTCTTTTACGCAAAATAATATGTATAGAATAGGTGTTTAAAACCTATTTTTCAAGCCTTCTGATCATATCAAGGGCCTGTGATCTTGACCATCTGTCTGCCTCAAGTACGGTTTCAATGGCATTGACAGGCTTTGTGCTGTGTGCATGCATTGTCATCTCGATTACCTGTGGTATAGCCAGGAAAGCGATCTCATCCTTCAGAAATGATGCGACTGCAATCTCATTGGCCCCGTTCATAACAGCAGGCATGCTTCCACCCTCTTTCAGGGCATCCACAGCAAGCCTCAGGCACCTGAATTTTACAGGGTCAGGCTCATAAAAATGGAGGCTTTTTATAGCTTCGAGCCTTAAACCGGGGAGGGCAGTCTTAATGTGTTCAGGGTATGAAAGGGCATAGGATATAGGGGTGATCATATCAGGTATACCCATCTGGGCAATGACTGACCCGTCTTTATATTCCACCATGGAATGAATGATGCTTTCAGGGTGTACAAGCACATCAATCTGATCAAGGTCAAGGTTAAAAAGCCATTTTGCCTCGATTATCTCAAGCCCCTTGTTCATTAGCGTGGCCGAATCTATGGTGATCTTTTTACCCATCTCCCAGTTCGGGTGCTTAAGCGCCATTGCAGGGGTTATGTTTTCAAGCTGAGACAATGTAAAATTTCTGAACGGGCCGCCTGATGCAGTCAGGATTATGCGCCTGAGATCGGACCTGTTATGACCCTGCATGCACTGGAACACAGCGCTGTGCTCGCTGTCCACAGGCAGTATTGATATCCCCCTATCTTCTGCAAGGGCCATTATTATTGCGCCTGCCATTACCATTGTCTCCTTGTTGGCAAGGGCAATATCCTTTCCATTCAGGATCGCCTCATATGTGGGCATAAGGCCTGCCGCGCCACTCATGGCAGAGACTATGATATCTGCCTCATCCATGACGGCTATTCTCTTGAACCCCTCTTCACCCCAGTATATCTCGGTTTTAATATCACGAGGGAGGCGGCTCCTTAATAATTTAGACTGTTCTTCCCTTGACACTGCAGCGGCAACAGGCCTGAATTCCTCTATCTGCCGTTCTATGAGGTCAATATTATTGCCTGCAGAAAGACCCACAATCCTGTATCTGTCTGGATTGGAGCTTACCACCTTTATGGCGCTTGTGCCTATTGATCCGGTAGAACCTAATATTGAGATATTCTTCATTATTGATTTATGCGTTCCCTGAAATATTCTATTGTCTTCCTGAAACCCTCTTCCACCATCACATGTGGTTCCCACATCAGTTTTTCTCTTGCAAGGCTTATATCAGGCTGACGCCTTTTCGGGTCATCCATAGGCAGGGGCCTGTATTCCACCCTTGAACCTGATCCGGTAAGCCTGACAACCATTTCTGCAAGTTCCTTCATATTGTATTCCATAGGATTCCCCAGGTTCACAGGGCCTGTAAATCCTTTAGGGCTGTTCATCATCCTTATTATGCCATCTATCATATCATCAACATAGCAGAATGATCTTGTCTGTGTGCCGTCGCCGAATATGGTGATGTTCTCACCCTTAAGCGCCTGAACAATGAAATTGCTTACCACCCTGCCGTCATCAGGGTGCATCCTGGGGCCGTATGTGTTAAATATCCTTACCACCTTTATATCAACATTGTTTTGTCTGTGATAATCAAAGAAGAGGGTTTCAGCACAGCGCTTGCCCTCATCATAGCATGCCCTGATACCGGTTGTATTGACATTTCCCCAGTAGTCTTCTCTCTGGGGGTGCATGGCAGGGTCTCCGTAAACCTCGCTTGTTGATGCCTGGAGTATCCTTGCCTTTACCCTTTTTGCAAGGCCCAGCATGTTGATGGCGCCCATAACGCTTGTCTTGGTGGTCTTAACCGGATTAAACTGGTAATGCACAGGAGAGGCCGGACATGCAAGATTATAGATCTGGTCAACCTCCAAAAGGATGGGGTTGACTATATCGTGTCTGATCACCTCAAAATACCTGTTATCCATGATATGCAGTATGTTTCTCTTCTCGCCCGTGAAAAAATTGTCAAGACATATGACATTATTGCCTTCGGCAAGCAATCTTTCACACAGGTGTGAACCCAGGAACCCTGCGCCGCCGGTAACAAGTATCCTTAACCTGTCATATTTATATGCAGCCATCTTTACCTCCTCAGAATCAGCTTAAACTATATCGTCATCATCAGATAAATGTATAAGACAGGCGCAGCAAACAGAAGGCTGTCTATCCTGTCAAGTATTCCACCGTGGCCCGGAAGCAGCTCGCCTGAATCCTTTATGCCAAAATTTCTTTTAAGCATGGATTCAGCAAGATCACCTGTCTGCCCGGCAGCAGACATGATGATTATCAGAGATATAATCGCCGGATCAACAGGATGCAGCCTGAAGATTTTAATAAACATGGTTGAGGCAATCAGTGCAAACAAAAGCCCGCCTATTGCCCCCTCCCATGTTTTATTGGGGCTTACAGACTCGTAAAGCCTGTGCCTGCCAAAGAGCTTTCCGCTGTAAAATGCGCCTGTGTCATTGGCAGCTGTAACAACCAGCAAAAAAAATATCCATATACCCCTTACAGAGTGATTAAGCAGATAGAGCCTGTCTATCTGGACAAGCATGGCAAGAGGCAGACAGACATATACTAAACCGAGGGCGATCCGGCCAGTCTCAGAGAGGTACTTCTCTCCTCTTAACGGGTCAGCAAACAGGAAATAGAGCATTGGCATAATCACTACAAGGCTGATCACCCCGGGAAGCAGCAATACATTTCCGGTATACAGGGTCAAAAAAAGGAGAAGAGAGAGAAGCATACCGGTTATTTTGAGGCTAATGGGGAGATGGTTCAGGGTAATTCTGAAAAACTCATTGAGCCCTGTCAGGCCAGTTAAAAACATAAAAATATAGAAGAGCCATCTCGGGCTGAAGCCTATGAGATAGACTACAACGGGTATTGCTACAATTGCGGTCAACCATCTTTTTAAATGCATAATAAACTTTTTAAAAATTATCGTTAGTCAGCAGCCCCAAACCGCCTCTCCCTCTTCTCATATTCAAGCAGGGCGTCAAGGTACTCCTTCTCTCTAAAGTCAGGCCATAATGTTGCAGTGACATATATCTCGGTATATGCAATCTGCCATAAAAGAAAATTGCTTATCCTATATTCACCGCTTGTCCTGATGAGTAGATCAGGGTCAGGCATACCCGCAGTGTACAGGCTGTTAGAGATAATGTCATCATTAATCTCTTCTATATCAAGATTGCCCGATTTTACCTTTGACGCAATCTCTTTTACCGAATTTACTATCTCCTGTCTTGCGCCGTAGCTTAAGGCAAGTGTAAGAACCATATCATTATTGGCAGATGTCTTTTCAATCGTTTCAAGCAGCACCTTTCTGGCATCGTCAGGCAGCTTGTCAAGAGTGCCTATTGCATTTAACCTGATGCCATTATCAAGCATCTCTTGCAGTTCGCTTCTAAGAAATCTTTTAAGTATCTCCATAAGGGCGGTTATTTCGAGCCTTGACCTCTTCCAGTTCTCCTCTGAAAATGCATAGAGTGTGAGATACCTTATGCCGAGTTTTCTGCTTGTCCTGACTATCGATCTGACTGATTCAGTGCCCTCTTCATGGCCTTTTACCCTGTTCATCATCCTTTTTTTTGCCCAGCGGCCATTCCCGTCCATAATGGCGGCAACATGTTTTGGCAGTTTTTCCGGATCAAGAGTGGTCATAGATGCTTCTTTTAATAAAGTGTCATCAGAAAAAATGAAAATATCCTTTAACCGGTATAAAAGGTGAAGGGATATCTTTGCTGATTAAAGGACAACCCTGCCCCTGTGATGGTAAGCGGGGCAGGCCTTCTAGGGTTATGGACATGAGTTAAAATTCTAGAATCTCTTTTTCTTTTTCAGAGGTAATTTTATCGATTTTAGAGATATATTCGTCAGTTATCTTCTGTACCTCTTCCTGGGCGCCATGCATCTCATCCTCTGATATCTCCTTTTCATTCTTCAGATCCTTGAAGATATCATTGGCCTCCCTTCGGTGATTTCTGACTGCTATCTTTGCCTCTTCAGCCATCTTTTTGGCCATCCTGGCAAGCTCTTTTCGCCTTTCCTCTGTAAGTGGAGGTATATTAATCCTGATTATCTTGCCATCATTCATGGGTGTAAGCCCGAGCTCTGATTTCAGAAGGCTTTTTTCTATCTCCTTGATGATTGACTGATCCCAGGGTTTTATTGTAATGAGCCGGCTTTCCGGCACTGAAACAGAAGCCACCTGGTCAATGGGCATCTGGGAGTCATAACAATTGACCCTGATTCCGTCAAGCAGGGCAGGCGTAGCCCTCCCTGTTCTGAGCCTTAGAAAATCCTTTTTTAATGCCTCAATGGAATTGTTCATCTTATCGTGCAGATCGGAAAGTATTTCGTCTCTCATATCAGTCCCCTGTTATTAAGGTTCCAACATCATTTCCTGTGACGACCTTGAGAATATTTCCCCTCTCCTTAAGACTGAACACCAGCACAGGAAGGTTATGTCCCATGGCAAGGGTCACGGCCGTCATGTCCATTACCTTCAATCCCCTTTCTATATATTCCCTGTAGGTCAGTGTCTTGAATGGTTTCAATGAAGGGTCATCCTTTGGATCACGTTCATAGACTCCATCGACCTTGGTTGCCTTTAATAATACCTCGGCATCAATCTCCATTGCCCTCAAGGCAGCCGCCGTATCAGTGCTGAAAAAGGGGTTTCCTGTGCCTCCGCCAAACAGCACAACCCTTCCCTTGCCCAGATGGCTGATAGCCCTTTTCCTGATAAAGGGCTCTGCCACCTTGTTCATATCAATTGCCGACATGATCCGTGTGTCAAGCCCTTCGTTGTTCAATGCCTCTCCAAGGGCAAGCGCATTGATTACTGTGGCGAGCATGCCCATATGGTCGGCAGGGGCGCGTTTCATACCGTATGAATCGGAATTCAGCCCGCGGAATATATTACCCCCGCCTATAACAACGGCAATCTGGACGCCTTTATCATGGACATCCCTGATCTCGGAGGCGACCTCCTTGAGGGTCTCGGGATCAATGCCATAATTGCCTTTGCCCATCAGGGCCTCACCGCTTATTTTAAGCAGTATACGCCTAAAACGGGTTGTTTTTTTACCCATTGTTCTCCCCAAGCTGGAAACGTACAAAGCGTTTTATGACAATGTTTTCGCCAGTCTTGGCTATCAGGTCGTTAAGGAGATCCTGGATGGTGATATCCGGGTTCTTTACATACTGCTGCCCAAGAAGGGTGCTTTCAGCATAAAATTTATTCATCTTGCCTTCCACTATCTTTGCGAGCACATTCTCGGGCTTTCCTGATTCCCTTGCCTGTGTCATGTAGATATCCTTTTCCTTTTCAATGATTTCAGCAGGGATCCCGTCGCGGTTTACAGCTATCGGGTTGCTTGCAGCGATATGCATTGCTACATTCTTCACAAACTCGGTAAAATCAGCGCTCTTTCCGGTGAAATCGGTCTCACAGTTGACCTCCACAAGAACACCAATCTTGCCGCCGGCATGGATATATGACTGAACCTGACCCTCGGAGGTTGACCTGCCCCCCCTTTTCATGGCTGTTGCGATGCCCTTTTTTCTGAGGTATTCAATCGCCTTTTCCAAATCACCATTGCTCTCCTTAAGGGCCGCCTTGCAGTCCATCATGCCGACCCCTGTTTTCTCCCTTAGTTCCTTAACTATTGATGCTGTTATTTCCAATTTTAATCCTCCAAGTCATCGTCGTCTTCATCATCGTCGATGTCATCATATGCTGTCTCTTTTTTATTAACTATGATTACCTCGGGGCCGGCCTTTTTTTCGGGCGCCACAGGGGCCTCTGCCTCCGGCTTTTCCCCCTCTTCATCCTTATGCAATTCAGCCTCTGCCCTCAGTCTTTCCTCTGCCACGGCATGCCCTGCAATGCATGCATCGGCTATTTTAGAGCAGATGAGTCTTATGGATCTGATAGCATCATCATTTCCGGGGATAATGTAATCTATATCATCAGGATCACAGTTGGTGTCTGTGATTGCTATTACAGGGATCCCCATCTTTTTAACCTCTTTAACAGCTATATGCTCCCTTTTGGGGTCAACAATAAATACAGCCCCTGGAAGTTCATCAAGATTCTTTATGCCGCCCAGGTTTTTTTGAAGTTTGGCCATTTCCCTTTCCATTAAAAGGGCCTCTTTTTTGCTGTAACGGTTTATAGAGCCGTCTTCAAACATCTTTTCAAGCTCTTTCAGACGGGCGATACTCTTTTTTATGGTCTGAAAATTTGTAAGTGTCCCGCCAAGCCAGCGGTTTGCCACATAAAACATACCGCATCGTTCACTTTCCTCTATAATGGCATCGTGACTCTGTTTTTTAGTCCCGACAAATAGCACCGGATAGCCTTCTGAAACGGTTTTCACCACAAAATCATGGATATTGCTGAAGAGCTTTACTGTCTTCTGCAGATCAATAATGTGGATGCCATTCCTGGAGCCAAAGATATATGGTTTCATCTTTGGATTCCAGCGCCTGGTCTGGTGGCCGAAATGGACACCTGCCTCAAGTAATTCCTTCATGTTAAGTACTACACCCATTAATTTCTCCTCATAATCCGGGATATTTATAATCCCGCTCCCACGGTTGAACCTCCGCTCGGGTACTGGCGAACTCCCATATGGTGGGGCACCGGGGCTAGTCCCGAACGTGCGAATTAGTACATATCGGGTTGATTAAACAACCCTTTTTGCATATTATTCGTATGCAAGAACTGGTCATATTAACAATCATTATGATTTTTTTGCAAGAAAAAAATGTCTTTATTTGCATTCAGACATGGAGGGGTTTTAAGCCTCTTCATGCTTTTATATTTTTATATAAATGACATTGGATGATATTATGATATAAATGAAATCATGCGGAAATAGCAAGGAGATTAAAGATTGATCAACTCTCAGTGTTTAAACAGTATAAAAATGGCCCTTGATGAGGCAGAAGAAAAGAGGCTTTCAAAATATGCCTGTCTGAGTAAAAAGGCTGTCAGGAGGGTGGAGGAGGAAAATATTCACAGGGGTCACAGGCAGAATTTTTCACTTGATACAGACAGAATCCTCCATTCAATGGCATATTCAAGGTATATTGACAAGACCCAGGTCTTTTATCTGGTTAAAAATGATCATATAACCCACAGGGTGCTGCATGTTCAGCTTGTCTCAAAGATATCCCGCACAATAGGCAGGCTGCTCATGCTTAATGAGGACCTGATAGAGGCAATAGCCCTTGGTCATGATATAGGTCATGCCCCTTTTGGACACGATGGCGAGAGGTTCCTCTCAAGGCTTTCATCAGAACACGGGATCGGATTTTTCCAGCATAACCTTCAGAGTGTCAGGTTTCTTGAAAAGATAGAAAGAAAAGGGAGGGGCTGGAACCTTACGCTCCAGGCGCTTGACGGGATACTATGCCACGATGGCGAGATACATAAAAAAAAGCTCTGTCCCAGGGCAGAAAAGAACTTTGACACAATGGCCAAAGAGATAGCTGAAAAGGAAAATGATCCCCATATTGAAATCCTCCCAATGACACTTGAGGGGTGTGTGGTGCGCATGGCAGATACCATAAGCTATGTGGGAAGGGATATAGAGGATGCCATACGCTTGGGGATCATCAAAAGAAGAGATATCCCTGAAAACTGCCGCAACACCCTTGGAGAGACAAACGGTACCATTGTCTATTCCCTTGTTGAAGACCTTGTGGAGAACAGCCTTGATAAACCATATATCTGTTTCAGCGATGAGATAAGCAACTCTTTAAAGGAGCTGAAGGATTTCAACCGGGACAGGATATATCTGAGTGAAACCTTTTTTAAGCAGACATCAAAGCTTGAACTCATGTTCAAGCTTATGTTTGAGAGATACTGTGAAGACCTGGAAAGAAAAAACATCAATTCAGAGATCTACGGGGAGTATTTAAGGGGAATGAGCGAGGAATACAGGGAGTCAAGTTCAACAGCGATGGTGGTAAGGGATTTTATGGCAGGCATGACAGATGAATATTTTCTTTCACAGTGCCGTAAATACCTGTTCCCTGAAATAAAGATTGCCCCATCACAGTCATACGGCTATATGGACTGATTAATTTATGGAAACAAGTTCATCCAGTTCCATTATCATGCGGGTGAAGGATTTTGGCGAGTCTGATCTTATTATCACCTTTTTCACACCGCTTGAAGGCAGGATCAAGGGGATAGCAAAGGGTGCGCGCCGGAGCAGGAGGCGCTTTGTAAACTGCCTGGATATCTTTTCACATGTAAGGCTGGAATACAGCCTTAAAAAAAAGGATGGCCTCTATTTTATACACTCGGGCAGGCTCATTGATGCCTTTCCTGGCTTGAGAAAGGATTACGGGACACTTATAAAGGCAAGCTACATGATAGAGCTTACCGAGATGCTTTTCCCATGGCACCTTGCTGATAGCAAAATGTTTGATACACTCATTAACTCCTTTGAGATACTTGATAAAGGGGGCGATACCGATATTGTTACTGTTTTTTTTGAACTGGCAGCCATGGCCCTTGGAGGATACAGTATTAACCTTGAAAAGTGCTCCATATGCGGCAGGAGGTATAAAGGGGTTGGAACAGCCGTGTTCAGGCCCGATACAGGGGGCATAGCATGCATGAGATGCCAGGAAATAACAAAAGCCACACCGGGCATGAGCCCTGACACGGTAAATTTGATAAAAAAGATCCAGTCAGGCCTGTCAAAGGCTTCTTTTGATACCTCTGGATCAAAGGATTTTCTGGATGAAATAAGGCCTGTACTGAAACTCCACAGGGAATACAGGCTGGAAAACAGGCCAAGAACTACATACTATCTTGAATAGAAAAGGAGATACAAAATGAAACATATTATTAATTTTACAGCCGTTATTGTAATTCTGGTCACACTCTTACTGCAAACTGCATCGGCCTCTGAAAAATTACCACCTGAGATTGAAGCCCTTGTTCCTAAAGGGTACACCCTCATATCACCCATATGCACAAAGAATGGCAATATGGCCGGCATCTCTTTTGTCGCAAGCAAACACCTCGAAGGCCGCTGGTCAATGTCAAATTCCGAGTACCATTTTGACCTTTTTATCATGGAAGCCCAGCAGGGGTTACCTTCTGCCATGATAAATATGCAGATGAAGGGTTACAATGCTCAACTGGAGCAAGATATTAAGGCCACACGAAAAAGTTATGCGGATAAGCAGTCTGATGCCCTTATAGGGTATGATCCGCCGGAAGAGAAAAAATATAGCTGGGGCTGGGGCATCACCCAGAAAAGGCTTCATCATTACATGGGAGCCGGAAGCGCTGATGATGAGATCGAATACACAGCCAGCTATCATGGCCTGATTTTAGCTAACGGCACCATCAAAAAATTCAAACTGTTCATCAGCGGTGTGGAAAGCATTGCAGAATCTGACCAATGGGTAAAACAGGCTGTTGAGAAAATCAAAAAGATTGCTATTGCTGATATTGAATAGAGATCTCCTGGACTCGATATGGCGACAATTGCGGGAATCAGCCACGAATTGCAGTTAACCGGGGGAACAAGAGAGGGTCACGATTTATTTAAAAGCCCAAGCCTGTCAAGCTCAAAACCAATATCTGCCATATCGAGCTCTTTGAGACTATTAAAAGTCTGGAGGCCTGTTTCAATATCCCAACCCCGAAGGGAATAGTATTCATCTATCAGACGCCTGAAATCATTCCTGTCAAAAATATTACCCTTTCGGGATATTATGGTTTTGTCCCTGCCAGGAGCTATGCATTCCGGGTTTTTAAACATGCTAAGAAGCGGCTCTTTAAAGTAAAAATCCATAATTGTGTCGCCCTGTTTACCCCCTGTGCCCTGCCTTATCATTATGGCCCGCTGAAGGTTGAATATCCTTTCTCCTGTGCGGAGAAAATTTTCTTTATCATATTGTTTTCCGGTTATGGCGGAGAGTATTCTGGCCTCCATGGTACAAAAACCCGCATCTGCTGTTTTGTATTTTACAGGGTATATGGGCCATGAGAGGTCGCACAGGACAAGACTCTCCTTCATATAGCCATAATCCTGTATCATTTTTGCGGCAAGCGCCTTGCCATCTAATGTGCCGAAATCCCCGGCCCCAGTGCTGCCCCAGTATTCCTCTGCTATTTGATAGAATTTTTCAGGCGATATAAAGGCATCTTTAAAACCATCAAGGTTATTCTGCCATCTCCCTGTGACAAGTGATGTCGAATGAAGCAGATGTATGGCCCTTCTCGGTTCAAATGGGTATATGAGAGAGTGAACAGGCATATATCTTGGGTCATAGTCCCTTGTCTCATTTGCCCTTGTCCCGATTACAGCGCCAATAAATTTCCCTGATCCTCTTCCCACATGGTTTGCTGCCTTTATTGTGCCGTCAGCAAGTATGTTACCGAACCCCTTTCTGTAACTGATCTGTTCAAAGAGTGTATTTACGAATTCAAGGCTTCCGATCTTTGAGAGCGGAAGAGCTGTCTCCTGTTCGGTGAGTATCCCCGCCTCATAACAGGAGGTCAACCAGTCAAACATGGGCATAAGTACCGCTGTATCAAGGCCGTATTGATCGCTTAACCTGTTTGCAACCCTGTTTACTGATAAACCCTGTTCAGGGCCGTTATATTTGACTGCATGTTCAATATAGACGGCAGATGCCTGGCAGAAGTGTTTATACTCCCTTCCCGATTCATCAGGAAATGCCTGCCTGTCACAGCCGCTTATGCACCCGTAGCAGGCCCTTACCTGCTTTTTATCAATAGGCACATGGCCATAGTTCTCATAGTTTTCTGTCCTCAGTTTAAAGACACTGTCAGCGAGTTTCTTGACCCTTTCAGGGTCAGAGGCAACCGGCTTTTTCTTTTTATCTATGGCTATTACAACTGCCTTGAGATTTTTAGCGCCCATAACAGCCCCGAATCCGCATGACCCGGTTGCATTGTCTGATGCCATTACAACCGCAAATGAGACAAGGTTTTCTCCTGCCTGGCCAATGCACATCACCCGGGCCTCCTTGCCAATGGTCTTTAAAAAATAGGCCTCTGTATCAACAGTTGTTTTTCCCCAGAGATGGGATGCATCATTTATGGTAACAGCATCATTATTGATAAGTATCCATGATGGCCTTTCGCATCTGCCCTTTATTACAATGCCGTCAAACCCGGCATATTTAAGCCATGTGCCCCAGCTTCCGCCAAAATTTGCATATGAAAATGATTCAGGTTCCATTGCCATGGATTTGCCGCACATCTGCCACCTGCACCCGGCAAACCTGGTAAAGCCTGCTATCGGGCCGGTGGTGCATATTAGACAGTTATCCGGGTCATATGCCTTTGTATCAGGGGAGGTCTCATCCCAGTATAGTTTTGCGCCCATGCCCCTGCCGCCTATAAAACGGTCAGCATAATTGGATGTATCAAGCTGTGTTACGGCATGGTTTGAAATATCCACCCTTAATATTTTCCCTGCATAACCATAATCAGCCATACAAGAGCCCCTTTTATGAGATATTAATTTCCTCTGCCCGGACCACTACTGATAGTTTTATTATGCATTAGAATTAACCCCTTCAGCATCAACAGGCTTCAGGGTCAGTGATGTTAATAACCCTGTGAAACTCATTGCTGCCAGCACAATAAATGCAGTATCATAACTCCCTGTCCGGTCAAATAGATACCCGGCCATAACCGGCCCTATAAACCCTCCAATGGATGAAATAAAGGCTGTAATACCGAAAATCAGGCCATGCGACACAGTGCCAAACAACTCGGCAAGGATAGGCGATATAACGGAAAACACCCCTCCGTGGGCAAACCCGTGAATCATGGCAAAGATTATAAGCATCCCCATATTGTGTGAAAACTGTAACCATATGAGACCTGTAAAGAGAAATAAAAAGCATGAAAACATTGCCTTGATATTACCAACCCTGTCACCGGCAGCTCCCATCAGCAACCTGCCTGCGATACTGAAAGCACCGAGTATTGAGAGCACCTTTGCAGCATCTCCTGCTGTGAGCCCCAGATCAATGCCATGCGGTACTATATGGATCATCATGGTATTTGAGCATGTATAGAACAGCGTGTAAACTATGGCTATGGTATAGAACTGTCTTGTCCTGATGGCCTTTTTAAAGGATATGCCCCTCTCAATATGCGATTTTAACCTGTTTTTTATATCCCTGATCCCATCCGGGGCAAGACCCTTTATATAAGGGTCTCTCACTAAAACCTGTGAGACAGTCAAAAAAAGTATAAGCACAACAATGCCAAGTGTAATGAGCGTGCTCCTCCATCCATGGCGATTTATCAGCGCATTGATTATGAGCGGCATGATAAACATCCCTGCGCCTGTGCCAACCTTCACGATCCCGGTTAACAGACCTCTTTTTGTGATAAACCAGCGTGCTATTGTCGAAAGAAGCACAACATCTACCCCGGAAATGCCTATGCCGATGAAGAGGCAGCAGTAGATATAGAATGACCATATAGACCATACCCTGCACATTAGCAGGTCGCCTATCCCCAGAACAACCCCGCATATGGTCATGATAAGCCTTGGCCCGAACCTGTCGTTGAGCCTGCCAAGCACAATACTGACAAGGGCAGCAACCACATACACAAAAGAGATGGCCCCTGTAAGGGATGCCCTTGACCAGTTGAATTCAGATACAAGGGGATTGATAAATACCCCGAAACTGTTGAACATGCCCAGGCCAAGTATTTGAAGGCAGAAGGCGGCAAAGACTATTGCATACCCGTAAAAGAATAGGGGCTCTTTTTCCCCGGATGATGCTGGATTATTATTCAAATAAATCAACTCCTTAAGCTGCTTTTTCTCTGATCTGTTACTGTAACTGTTACTTATAAGTAAAATAAAAATTGATTTTAATAATTTTCTCTTTAAAATAAAGGTCATTGTTTATCATTATAGGGAAAACAGATAAAGAGTTTTATTGAAAATTAACAGGGGCTCTGTTTTCCCTTGACAAAAATTTTACGTTAAGGCATCTATTTTGCCTTTGTTTTTATACGTTAACTAAATTTGAAAGGTTGTGAATACAATGCTTTGCGAGACAATAAAAGAAGGTGTTGACTGCTTTTTTATGAAAAAGGATGGTTGCCAGTTTCCCGGTGGCGCATGCCATCAGATTATTGATGTATGTATGGGTTGTAATAGAATTCAGGAATATCCTACAGGTAAATATTGCAACAGTTTCCCTGAACCTGCTGTAAAATGGAAAAATGGAAACTGCAACATGGCTACCCACATCAAGGTTGAAGCCAAGGCTGAACAGAAGATCAATCCCCTTAAGGCTTCAAAGCGCGCCGCTCGTTAGAGTCTCCTCTTTCAGGCAGAGTTTTCTTTCCTGTAAACCGCCTTTGTCTAACAGGGCAGGTTTACGGGAGGGGAGGGGTCTCTCTTTTTAGATAGATTAAGAATTCCCTGTTACCCTTTGGCCCGAGAATCGGGGAGGGTATCACACCGACAGGATCAAGACCCTGGTTTTTACAGAAGTCACTTATATCGGCGATTATCCTCTCATGGGTCTTATTATCCCTTACAACACCGCCTTTGCCTACCTCCCCCTTTCCAGCCTCAAACTGGGGCTTAATCAGGGCTATTATAAAGCTCTTTTCAGGCAGGAGTGAAGCAACCGGCGGGATAATAAGTTTAAGCGAGATAAACGAGACATCTATTACAGCGGCGTCAGGCTTATCATTTATATCTTCAGGTGAAAGATTCCTTGCATTGATTTTTTCAATAACAGTTACCCTGGGGTCATTCCTCAGTCTCCAGTGCATCTGTCCATAACCTACGTCAACTGCTATTACTTTTTTGGCTCCGTGCTGCAAAAGGCAGTCTGTAAAGCCGCCTGTTGATGCCCCTGTATCGAGCATCACAAGCCCTTTAACATCAATTTTAAAATGGTCTATAGCGGCCTCAAGCTTCAGGCCTCCCCTGCTCACATAGGGCATTGATGAAGTTTTCAGGGTAATTTCAATATTATCTGGAAATGTGTGGCCAGGCTTGTCTGCCCTTGTTCCATTCACCATGACCTCGCCGGCCATGATTATGGCCTTTGCCTTTTCACGGCTTTCAGCAAGCCCCTTTTCCACCATGAGCTGATCAAGCCTGATCTTTTTTCTTGAGATTGCCTTTTCCAATAATCACTTACCGAGCAGCGTTTTAGCTTCCCTTACTATGCCTGCCTTATTAAGCCCATATTTTTCCTTTAATAGGGAGATAGGGCCATGTTCGATAAATTTATCCGGCAGGGCCAGCCTTCTGGTCTTTATTGTATGAAGATTTGCATCCTGAAGAAATTCAAGCACTGCGCCTCCAAGCCCGCCGCTTCTTATATTTTCCTCAACGGTAAGTATATGGCCTGTTTCTTTTGCAATCTCTGCAATCTTCCCGTCTATGGGGTTTACTGTGCGGCAGTTGATAACTGTGGCTTTAATGCCTTCAGTATTAAGCGCCTTTGCCGCCTCAAGCGCAGGGTAGACCATGCTGCCGATTGCGGCAATTACAAGGTCGTCTCCTTCGGTTAGTATCTCTGCACTGCTGTTAATGGGTATGAGTCTTAATTCCTCATCAATAGGGACGTCCAGCGCCTCACCCCGCGGGTACCTGATTGATACAGGGCCGTCATGCTGGAGAGCTGTATAAAGCATGTGACGCAGCTCATTTTCATCCTTTGGCGCCATTACTGTCATATTTGGCAGGCTCCTCATATAGGTGAGGTCAAAATAGCCGTGGTGGGTCGGGCCGTCTTCACCCACTAGACCGCCCCTGTCAAGGCAGAAGACCACATGCTGCCTTGTAAGGCATACATCATGAATGATCTGGTCAAATGCCCGCTGGAGAAAGGTTGAATATATGGCCACGACAGGCTTGAACCCTTCTGTGGCAAGCCCTGCTGCAAAGGTGACAGCGTGCTGTTCAGCGATCCCCACATCATGAAAACGATCAGGATATCTGCGCGCAAATTCATTGAGCCCTGTGCCTTCGGGCATGGCTGCTGTAATGGCAAATATTTTCTCATCCCTTGAGGCCAGGTCAACCATTGTATCGCCAAAGACCTTTGTATAGGTGGGGCAGCTTTTTTCCTTCTTCTGAGGTGAACCTGTCTCCACCTCAAAGCAGCCTACGCCATGAAAATAGGCAGGATTTTTTTCAGCAGGCGCATAGCCTTTTCCCTTTTTGGTAAGCACATGAACCAGTATCGGCCCCTTAAGAGCCTTTATGTTCCTGAATGTCTCTATGAGCATATCAAGACGATGACCATTAATAGGGCCTATGTACTTGAATTTGAATGCCTCAAAGAGCATGCCCGGTGTAAAAAATGTAATCAGGGAATCTTCGCTCTTCCTGAACAGGTTCAGTATGTTTTCACCAAAACCGGGGACAGACTTTAAAAAATTTTCAAAATCCCTCTTGAGGCTTACAAACCTCCGGCCTGTCATCTTGCGGCTTAGGAAGGATGAGATGGCCCCGACATTGGGTGCTATTGACATCTCATTGTCATTCAGCACGACAATAAGGTCTTTATCTGAATCTCCTGCCTGATTAAGCCCCTCAAATGCCATGCCTCCGGTCATTGATCCATCGCCTATGACCGCAATCACCTTTGAATCCTCACCCTTTAATGCCTTTGCAGTGCTGATTCCAAGGCCTGCTGATATGGATGTGCTGCTGTGCCCCGTATCAAATGCGTCATAGATGCTTTCTGCCCTTTTGGGAAAGCCGCTTAAGCCCCCGTATGTCCTGAGTGTATGAAACCGCTCCTTTCTTTCTGTAATGATCTTGTGGGCATATGACTGATGCCCGACATCCCAGATGATCTTGTCAAAAGGGGTGTTAAAGACATGGTGCAGCGCCAGGGTCAGCTCTACAACCCCAAGACTGGGGGCAAGGTGCCCGCCTGTCTTTGAAACCGTTTTAATAATCAGATTTCTGATCTCCTGGCAAAGCTGCTCAAGCTGAACCACAGAAAAGTTTTTCAGATCCTCCGGTGAATTTATACTGTTTAAAAGATTTTCCTTGTTGCTAATAGTCATTATTTCTTTCTTTCCATTATATATAAGGCTATCTGCCTCAATATTTCCGCCCTATTGTCAAACCCGGAGATGGCCTCAATAGCATTGGCTGTAATCTCCTTAAGCATACTCTTTGACTTTTCCATGCCATAATTGGATGGATAGGTGTTTTTGCCCCTTTTAGCGTCAACGCCGGTCTGCTTTCCCAGCTCTTCTGTGCTGCCCTCTACATCAAGGATATCATCCGATATCTGGAAGGCAAGTCCTATATATTTTCCATATTTCTCAATCTGATCAATCTGCTCATCAGTGCCCCTGCCGAGCATTGCCCCGGTTGTGACCGATGCCCTCAAGAGAGCCCCGGTTTTGTGCGCATGGATTATCTCCATATGGGCGGTCTCTATTTTTTTGCCCTCTGCCCTTATGTCAAGCGCCTGGCCAAGCACCATGCCCCTTGCGCCTGCGGCTGATGCAACCATCTCTATGGCCCTTCTGAATCTCTCTGCCCCTGCGCGTGCAATCAGTTCAGAAGAAGATGCCATGATCCTGAATGCCTCTGTGAGCAGGCCGTCTCCGGCCAGTATGGCTATTGCCTCTCCATAAACCATGTGGTTTGTTGGTTTACCCCTCCTTAAATCATCATCATCCATTGCGGGCAGGTCATCATGTATCAGTGAATAGGTGTGTATCATTTCAAGGGCACAGGCAACAGGCATAACGTCTTCATGGGTTCCGCCTACTGCCTCTGCTGCTGCAATGCACAGTATGGGCCTGATCCGCTTTCCACCAGCAAACAGGCTATAACGCATGGCATTATAAAGCTCGTTTGCAGGGCCTTTTGTCTCAGGAAGGAAACGATTCAGCGCCTCATCCACTATTATTTTTTTTTCATTCAGGTATTCTTTAAGTTCCATGATCAGGCCTCTTCCTGTTCGCCTTCATCAAACGGCCTTTTTGTGTATCTACCCTCACTCTCTTTTATCAAAAGTGAGACCCTCTTTTCAACCTCATCAAGTTTATTCGAGCAGAAGGAAAGAAGTTTCATCCCCTCCTCAAATACCTTAAGTGATTCCTCAAGAGGCATCTCACCACCTTCAAGCTCTTCCACGATATTCTCAAGCCTTTTCATCGCATCTTCGAATCTTTTTTCAGCCATTATTCCTCCATGTGACTGCTGACCTTCACAAAGCTGACCGGGTCAACCCTCATGCCATTTATCCTCATTCCCCAGTGGAGATGAGGGGCTGTTGATCTGCCTGTTGAGCCGACTGTCCCAATCGCCTCACCCCTTTTTATTATGGCATTATTATTAACATTTATTTTATCAAGGTGAAAGTACATACTGAATATGGCTGCGCCATGATCAATAATAACAGTATTACCCGTAAAAAAATGATCTCCTGTAAAGACAACCCTGCCATCATTTGAGGCCCTCACTGGTGTGCCCTTTTTGCCTCTCAGGTCTACGCCTGTGTGGGGAGACCTGGGCTCTCCGTTAATGAGGCTCCTTCTGCCAAAGGGGCCTATCACCTTGCTCTCTAGGGGCAGTATAAAAGGCGCCTTGAACATGGCAGGTGTGAAAGATTCTACCCATAAGCGGTCAATGATCTCCTTTTCGCTCTTAACCCGTGCCAGGTCCTTTTCACTCAGATCTACCTGACCGGGCGGGAGGGTGAGCCTTCTTACACCATAATCCTTATGCAGGAGCTTTATCTTATATTGTTTTTTAACACCTGAAGGTTTGAAAAGCAGAGTGAGATTGTATGAGCCAGGTTTATGCTCAAGATCAGCCGCAATAAATCCCTCGTATGTTTTCCTGTCAGGACGATAGAACAGTTGCACCTCTTTTTCAAGCCATCTTAATGCCGGTTTTTCATTCCCTTTTTCATGAATCTTTACATAGATGACTCCACCCTGATAAAGCTCCTGAGATGAAAATGTCACCTGAAGAGCATTTGCCAGGGCAGGAACACAGATGGTTAATAAAATAAAAATTAAAAATCTATACATCCCTATTCCTCAAAAACCTGTTCAACAAGGCATTCAAGTCTGCCTTTTGAGAGGGTGACATTCACCCTGTCACCCTCTTTGACCTCTGATGATGACCGGATGGCCTTTTTATCTGCCCTTCTCACTATGCTGTATCCCCTGTCAAGTATGGCGTAGGGGTTAAGGTCATTCATCTTTTCTTTCAGGATGTCGAATCCTTTTCGTTTGGCATCCATAACCCTTTTTATTGATCTTGTCAGCAGTTGTTCTTTATAAATAATAGCCTCCCTGTATCGTTCGATTTTTTTTACAGGGGAGTTAACAAACATCGACCTGCTCTGGTTCCCTAATTTTATTTTATAGTCATTAATGATAACAGATATCTGCCTCTTGAGCCTGCCTTCAAGTTCGTCAAGCCTGAGCCATGTGTCGGCAATCTCCCTGCGCGGATCCTTTAACCCCTTTTTAACCGCCTTCAGTGACTCCCTTATATTGACCAGATAATACCAGCAGCTGTTAATCATGCGCTCCCTGATCTCTCCAAGCCGCTTTTCAATAGTCTCCTTTTCTGCCACTAACAGTTCTGCGGCAGCCGAAGGGGTAGGCGCCCTCATGTCAGCAGCAAGGTCAGATATGGTAACATCTATTTCATGCCCGACAGCAGAAACGATCGGTATCTTTGAGGCGCGGATTGCATAGGCCAGCTCTTCATTGTTGAACTCCCAGAGATCCTCCATTGAGCCACCGCCACGGGTTATAACAATGGTGTCTGCATCAAGCTCTGTATTTGCAATAGAGATAGCCTCTATAATCTCTCTGGCAGCCCCCTCTCCCTGCACCCTGACAGGTATGATGGTTATCTCAAGGTTTGTAAATCTCCTGAGTGCGATATTGAGGAAATCCCTTATTGCAGCCCCTGTTGGTGAAGTTATAACCGCTACATGCTGTATCAGAAAGGGGAGGGGTTTCTTGACTGCCTCATCAAATAGCCCCTTTTCTGCGAGTCTCTTTTTAAGCTGCTCAAGCGCAAGGGCCATTGCTCCAATGCCAAGCGGCTCCAGATAATCGATAATAAGCTGATATTCACCCCTTGATTCATAAACAGAAACCCTGCCCCTGGCCACGATCTTCATGCCATCTTCAGGCACAAAGTTTATATATCTTGTCTGTGGCCGGAACATTACCGCCCTTATCTGTGCATAGGCATCCTTAAATACCATGTAGTAATGGCCTGATGATGGCGCCCTGAAATTGGATATCTCTGCCTCTATCCAGATAAACTCAAACTGCTCCTCAAGCAGGGTCTTTATGCCGGCAGTCAGGCTGCTTACGGAATATATCCGGGGCCTTATCCCCTCTGTATATGTTTCATGATTATTCATATATTTAAAAAGCAGGGTACAAGGATTCAAGGGGTCCAGGGTTCAGGTGAGCAATACCTGAAAATAAAAGCCCTTTAAGCCATTAACCCTTTAGTAACCTTTAATTCATAATTTCAATGGCTCACACTAAAATATTGTATTTCAATAGACAAGTCATTTTATCTTTATGGAAAAATAGCATATAATTCAAATAGATCTGCAATGCGTTGACAATGGTCAAACGATAATGATATCGTAATACCAAAATGTTATCGATGATGAGAGGATATCATGGAAACAGTAACTGTCTCGCCTAAATATCAGGTGGTTATCCCGAAAAATATAAGAGATTCAATGCAGCTCCGTCCGGGTCAGAAAATGAGGGTAGTTGAGTATAATGGCAGGATAGAACTGATACCTGATAGAGATATCACAGAACTAAAGGGCTTTTTAAAAGGGATCAATACCGATTTTTCCCGCGAGGGTGACCGAATATGAATATTGTGGACTCTTCGGGATGGCTCGAATTCTTTTCAGGCGGGCCAAATTCAAAAGAGTTTGAAATCCCTCTTAAAGATACATCTTCATTGATTGTCCCTGTGATTACCATATATGAGGTGTTTAAGGTGGTTTTACGTGAGAGAGATGAGAATGACGCCCTGCTCATCGCAGCCTTAATGCAAAAAGGCACAACTGTAGATCTCACCATAAACATTGCAATAAATGCTTCAAGGTTAAGCCTGAAATATAGTCTGCCAATGGCTGACAGTATAATCCTTTCCACAGCTTTAGCTTATGACTGCCTGATCTGGACCCAAGATTCTGATTTTAAAGATATCCCGAATGTTATTTATCACCCCAAGATAAAGAACTTTGATGACAGTAATTAATGACGAGCGCAGATTCAGCCTGAGGAACTACCAGAAGGAGTGCCTTGAGGCGATATATGAGGGATACAGGCGCGGAATAAGAAGAGCACTTGTATCCCTTCCCACAGGCTCAGGCAAGACTGTTATATTCTCGGAATTTCCACGCTATTTCAGGATGAAAAAGCAGATGATTGTCCTTGCCCACAGGGCAGAGCTGCTTGATCAGGCAAAGGAAAAAATAGTAAGGGCAAACCCAGGATTAAAGGTAGAGGTTGAACAGGCAGACAGAATTGCCTCACCTGAGAGTGATGTAATTATCGCAAGTGTCCCAACACTCGGTCGTGCGGAATCAAAAAGACTTACAAGCCTTGACCCTGACAGGTTTTTTCTCATCATTGTGGATGAGGCGCACCACTCAACAGCAGAGACATATAAGAGGATACTTGAATATCTCGGGGTGTTTCACCCTGAAACCAAAAAGCTGCTGGTAGGGTTTACCGCCACCCCCAAAAGGGGTGATGGCGTGGGATTAAGCGAGGTATATCAGGAGATCATCTATTCAAAACCGCTCCCTGACATGATTAAGGATGGTTATCTATCCCCTGTTGCAGGCTACAGGGTTGAAACAGATGTTGATCTTACCCGCGTCAAGACCCGTATGGGCGATTTTGTTACATCACAGCTTTCAAGCGCAGTGAATGTTGAGGAAAGAAACAGGATCATAACAAAAGTATATAATGATTACCTCAAGGGAAAAAAGACCCTCTGTTTCTGTGTTGATGTTGCCCACTCATTAAGTGTTGCAGAGGCCTTCAGGAGTGAAGGTATAAGCTCTGAGGCCATTACAGGCGATATGGATATGCAGAGGAGAGGAGAGATACTTAAGGGTTTCAGCGAGGGCAATATTGATGTGCTGGCAAACTGCATGGTACTGACTGAAGGGTATGACGAGCCATCTGTTGAGGGGATAATACTTGCCCGTCCCACAAAATCTTCACTTCTTTATACCCAGATGATAGGCCGTGGTACAAGGCTGCATCCGGGCAAGGAGAATGTTACAGTAATAGATATAGTTGATGTAACAAAGGGGCACAGCCTTTCTACCCTCCCCTCGCTTTTTGGCCTGTCACCGGACTTTAACCTTGAGGGTCACACCACTGAAGAGGCAAGGGAGGCCATCAGGTGGGTAGAGGCTAACAGGCCCTGGGTGCCTGTTGAAAAGGCATCATCACTTTCTAACCTGAGGTACAGATGTACAAAAATAGATCTGTTTGATCTGAAGACGCCTGATGAGGTTGTACGCTATGCAGACTTTGCATGGGTGAGTATGGGTGGAGGCGGATATAAACTCTCTTTATCAAAGGGTAGAAGGGTTACAATCATACCCACCATCCTTGAAAAATATGAGGTGGCCTTTATTGAGAAGGGGGCCGAAAGGATAATAACTGAAACAAAAGAGCTCTCTGCTGCCATATATGAGGCAGAAAGGTTTATCAGGAATGAATTCAATGATCTTATCCCCCTGTTAAGCCTCCACTCAGGGTGGCGAAACCAGCCTGCTACAGAAAAACAGCTTGCTATATTATCAGGCAGGAATCTTGACATCCCGAAAGGCATAACAAAGGGCCAGGCAAGCCACCTGATAGGTATGCTTTCATAGGGCTTGACTATGCTGTATGGGTGAAGATATGCTGTACTGCATGAATGCAAAACTTACATTAAGAAGGTGGTCTTGATTATGCATCAATAATGGTCTGTAACCCGGTTCTATTTTCAGCTTTTTTCTAAAACAGGAGAAGATTATGACAGCTTCAAAAAACAAACCAAAGGCAGTAGTGAGCACCAACCTGATAGTACCTGAGGGGGTGCACAATTTTGAATCCGACGACCTGGCAGACAAATCCCCTGAGGATGACCCGATAAAGCGTGTTATTTATATTGATGACAGGGTTATTCCGGGGGCATTTTATGTTGAGGCTGCATGGGCAGTGGACTCCTTACCAAGGGAACATCCGGAACACGCCCATGATTTTGATGAGATATGCGGTTTTGTCGGGAGCAACATGGAAGATACAACCGATCTTGGCGGTGAGGTTGATTTCAGCATAGATGGGAAAAAGATGACCATCACAAAGACCTGCTTTATCTTTATCCCTGCGGGTGTAAAACATGGCGGGCTTAATTTCCGGAAGATAAACAGGCCGGTCTTCCAGATCGCAATGTCACCCATGAAAAGGTTTGTAAGCGATCCGCCGACCTAGGCTATTTACCGGGTATATTACAGCGTACTTTTTCACCACAGAGAACACGGAGAGCACGGAAAAGCTTTAAATAAAAAATCCGTCTCCTCTGTGTCCTCGGTGGTTATCTATTATGATGTGTTTTATATCCCATTAAACTGGCTTGAACCGTAACTCTCTGCGAGCAGGCAGTGGCCGAAATAAAATGGTCTATCCACCTTTTTCATGAAAATTGGTGCATGCTGCACCCCTGCAGGCAGACAGATTATGGCTGCCGTGGTGATGGTATGCTTTTCCCACTCCTCTCCCATTGCTATCTCTGCCTCTCCCCCGAGTTCAGGCCAGTTTTCATAGCTTGATGGTATGAAAAACAGGTATTCATCACAGTTGTGGGTGTGAGGCGGGTCAGCCAGCACATGGGGGCTAAGTATGCTTACAAAGTTAAAATTTATATCCACCTTGCCAAGCTTTTCCATATATTTCTGATCAAAGCCAATATTGAGCAGGGCTTTTTCCGGGAAGGTCGGGGTGGTTACCCTTGCTCCACGGAGCACATATTTATCATATCTGGATTCACTCATCTTTCAGGTTCTCCTTTCTATATTTTCATATGATATTCTCGTTATATTTTTACAGTTGATAATATGGCGCTTGATTGTAGTCAGCAGTATATATTTATAAAAAGGCATCAAAGAAGATTCCTTTTATTCGGAGTTGAATAAAGCTGAAAAGAATTTTTTTTATAAAAGAATATATGTAGTAGGCTAAAGCATGTCAAATAGAATTTATCTTGAATAAATAGAGTTGAGCTAAGGGTTGAATAATCAGGCATCAGTAATTATTTCTATTTAAAAAAGGATATTGATATTTTAATGTAAAGTATTAAACTTTGTCACTGTGGTGGAAATCTTTTTTGGAAAAGAGGTTATTAACTTTCAATTTATATATTGGAGGGAGATATGAAAAAACTAATAAGCAATAGACTGTCAAGATTTAATAAAATTAGCAGTATGATATTGGTGTTGCTTTGTGTGAGCGGGGGCATAACGTTAGCATCAGAGCAAGGAAAACTAAATAAGGGTGATGTGACTAACGATGGTCTGACAGTGATAGAGTCCACCGGATTTACCGAAATGCAGATTAAAAATGGAGTTAAATGGGCTGACTATACCAAATATCAAATATCTCCGGTTGAGGTGAGCTTCAGGAAGAACTGGAAGCGGGATTACAATCTTGCTCAAAAAAGTCTGACAGAGCAGGTAACAGATGATGACATGGTCAGGATAAAAGAGACCATGGGGAAAATTGTTTATGAAGAATTTGATAAGGCTCTTCAGAAAAGGGGTGGCTTCAAAAAGGCGGATCAGGCCGATTCAAATACGCTTCTTTTTAAGCCCAGGGTAATCGATCTGGATGTATATGCCCCTGATGTTCAAAATTCGTCAGTCATCTCCAAGAGCTATGTCAGACAGGCAGGTCGTGCAACATTGTTTTTAGAGGTTTACGATGCAGTAAGCGGAGAGATCATTGGCCGCTGGATAGACACGAGGGAGGATCCGGACAGAGGCTATTATGACTGGGCAAATCGTATAACCAATGCTGAACGGGCCAGAATTGTTGTTAATCTCTGGGTAAGACGTCTGATCGAGGGGCTGGAGAATTTAAAGGCCACTAATTGAGTTGTGCAATATTGCTTTTAGATATATTCAAGCCCTGTTTAATAAAAAAGAAGCCTGTTAACCATTTTTGTTAACAGGCTTCTTTAGTGAAGAGCCAATTTAATTCAGCATTTAAAACCAGACTTTTGCTGCCAGATAAAATCTGCGCCCAATAATATCGTGGCTGTTAATAAAAGAGCCCAGATTGTTGTTATTTGCTCTTGCGCCAACTGGTTTAGGTTTGGCGTAAAGCAGGTTATCGATGCCAAAGCGCAATTCTATGTTGTCTCCCAGGAGATAGCGGCTAAAAAAATCAAATTGATTATAGGAGGCTACCCCTTTAACATCAGCAGCAGAACCGGGCGCTGGATCAAGCGATGGCAAATGCCTCCAGCGTAAACCAGAAGAGAATGAGCCGTTGCTGTAGGTAAAGGTGGTAAGCATTTGGTAATCGAAGGATGTATTTGTTACGGTTCCGGTGTAGTCAATTTCTGCTGCTCCAGGATATGGTGACACCGCATATTTATCGAGTTTACTGTACAGCAGATTCACACCCAGACGCCCGGGAATTATGTCAAGTCCGATGTCAGAGAAATCTGAATTCCAATCGATCTGGACATCGTAGCCCTTGGATATTATTGCCCCCATGTTCATGTAGATTGCCTTGTATTTTCGATCTATACCATGATTATTCATCCCATCATCTATGTACTCCCGCTCAATAAGATCGCAATAGGGGTTGCCGGCTGCCAGTTGTTCGCCTGTGTAGGTGCCGTAAGGTGAGCTAATTAATGGGTTGAACTGGGCATCCAGACATTGCTGATATACTGTGTCATGAGTGGGAGAGGCAATCGCACCCTCAACTTCTATATCGTAATAGTCAACAGAAAGCCGTAAATTTTCCAGGGCTAGCTTTTTAAAAGGCGAGTCGATAACCATCCCAATGGTTTTGGTATCCGCTGTTTCAGATTCCAGGTTTGGATTACCCCCTTGTATTCCTAATGCGAAATTCCAATACCCCGGACCAAGGGCGAACCAATTCCAGGTATTCGCAGTGCCTCCTGGCACATACTGGTCAAAGCCTTCTGGAGCGCCATCGCGAACCATTAAGTATTGGCACAGGGCCTGAACATTAAGGCGGTTCGGGTTTTCAGGTTGATTACCCCAATCCGGTACTTGTGGATTGCTGTGACAGCCGTCTGATCCGACTACAATGGTACTGGAGCCTACTGGCATAAACAGTTCGGCGATATTTGGGGCACGGTTTGCATACTGGAAACCCCCGCGGAAACGAACCCAGTCAATAACGGCCCAATCAGCCATTACCTTATAGGTATCCTCTTTTGGCGCGATACTGTAATCCGATATGCGGTAGCCTGGTTCCAGGGAAAAACTTTTTATTAAAGGCAGGTCCTTTAATATCGGGATTAATAATTCCCCATAAATTTCTTTTACATCGGTACTCCCTTTTACAGCCACTGGTAAGGCTATATTACCAACCACCTCGGGGAATTCCTGGTTGGCGTTAAAACCGGAGTCTGGATTAAATTGAAATATCTCTTTGCGGTAATTGACGCCTGCCGCAAACTGAATCTTTCCGGACCAGGGCAATTCAAAAAGGCTGCCCTGCATATTGGCTTCAAAATTATTTTGTTCCAGGGTTGTGATGGTGTTCATGCGAAGGGTCATGAAATCGGCACAATCCTGACTGACGAAGTTCGAAGTGTTGACACTGCCGTCAGCGTTAAATACCGGAATTCCACTTTCACAGGTAGCTATGGTGGAAATAAAATACCCGTCTGAAAAGCCCTTGCCATAATGGTCAGATTCATATATTTTCTGTGACCTTGAATGGTGTGTAAACCCTTCAAGCTGCTGAACGTTGATCGTTGACTTGCCGTGAGAATAATAGATATCCCATGTCCAGTCTTCAGTAAAGCCTGATCCAAACTCGCCACGCAGACCACCGCTTATCTGAAACACGTTACCTGTTGTAAGCGTCCGATAGGGCGGCAAGTAACTCATGGTTTGTTCCAAGGTCCAGTTAGCATCAGGATTTGCTCGCGCATTTAACATATCGGCCAGTTCAGCAGGCACCGGGTGATGGGCAAAACCAGCGGGCCCTTGACCGAATAGCTCCGCATCGGGATCGTCATACAGATGGTTATAGGGTATTGACATTGCCCAGATGTTGGTAAATTGCTGTTGGTTAGCTATCGCCAGGGCCTTGTTCTCTGAAAAGCGCAGATCCATATAAAACTTGATAGAATCTGTAAAATTATAACTTCCGGATCCAAAAATCGAATATCGTTCCAGGGGCATTTGCAAATAGGCAAGGTCTTTGTTGAAATAGGTAAGCTCGCCCGTTACCGGACTAATTTTATAACCGGAGTTATAACTTATATCACCTGTAAAAGGGTGGGCCGGATCTAACGGTTTTGTTGGATTAAATACATGGCCGTTTTGATCGATACGGTATATAGTGGCACCTGCATTATAGCCGATCAGCCTGGAAGTGCCTAAAGCTGAATTCCCGGTATAAGATTCAGTGCCTGGGTCTTTCCAGCCATCTGTAATAAATTCCCGATCTTTACTCATGATAGTTTTTCTATCCGCATAGTTGAAACCCATCATGACATTGCCGCGGCCATCGGCGATCTCGGAGCCCAACAGGCCGCTTAATTGAAATTCTTCGCCGTCGCCCTCCTCGGTAATGCCATATTGGGCATCAAATGTAGCGCCTTTAAAGTCTTTTTTCAGTATCAAGTTCACAACACCGGCAATTGCATCTGCGCCATAAACGGCTGCTGCGCCGCCGGTAATCACTTCAACTGATTCTATGGCAGCAGATGGAATGGTATTGAGGTCTACCACCAGCGCGGCGTTAATGGGCTGGACACGTTTACCATCAACCAGAACCAGGGTTCTATTGGTTCCCAGACCCCTCAGGTTTACTGTGGCGGCGCCCGGTGCTGCCGTTGCTGAAGGAAGTGGCGTGCCGGCAGCGCTGGCTATTGCCTGAGTGCCAGCCGGAACAAATTGCGGTAATTGGTTCAGCGCCGATTCCAGGCCAATATTGGATCGTTCTTCGAATGTATCAGCCTTGATTGTGACGATCGGGCTGGATGACTCGTAATCGCGGCGAGGGATTCGTGAACCGGTGACTACTATTTCTTCCAGAGTGAACTCTCCTTCACCGGAAGCCTTGTCCTTTTTTTCTTCCTTATCCTCCTGCCCCACTGCCATACCACACGTAAGTGCCAGCCACAGTATTAGCGTGAAATTAAAAGATAGTTTAAACCGAGTAATCCATTTCTTTCTCATTTTTATTCTTCCTCCCTTTGATAAATAGGCCAATAATATTCAACTCTCTTTTATATAAAGAAAGTTGAGCTACCTCCTGAGACCAAAACCAATTTTATTATGCACAGCCCAATACAGGCGGCTGCAATAATTCAAAATACTATACTAAAGAGAGCATCCCAAAGAGCCTGGGCGCTCTAAGTAAATACTTTGTAAAAGGGGCTGAAGATATCAGTAGCAACTTATCGATGGGACAGTTCAAGGAGAGATTGAAATTATCACCCGTGAATTTTGTCAGTACCCTGTTAAAATAAAAAACCATATTCGCCTACCATGAAAACAGATTCAAGTTTATAAGACTTTCTGATTGCACAGCAAAACAGCCAATACATAAAACCGGGCTTAAAAACCTTTTAATTCAAAAAAAATTTAAGACAAATAGAGAGGTAAGACTAAAAACGAAAAAGCGGAAATACATATAGTTGAAGCCAGGTAATGTGTCAACTACTTAGTGTCCATTCAGAAATGACAGTTACTGGATAGACACTAATTATATGCTGGGGAATAGAATACTTTTAATGGCTGGTCCCATTTATTTTGTGAAAAAGTTATTGATCTATAAAATCAGGATAGGCATAATTATCAAAAAATAAACTAAAATATGCTTGATGTTTTATAAAATTCAAAATTTGTATGAATTATTTAAAGTAGCATATTTATTGTTGTGGATAGTGAAGGAAATCTTTACAATTCAGTGATAATTAAATTGTATTGTGTTATTAAGGTTATTATTAATAAGTTTTACCATCACGGAGGCAATAACATGTCGTGTGAAAATTGTAAATTCCGGGCAAAGTATGACAAAGACCCCAAGTCATTGCTTGGCAGGATATGGCGCTGGCATATTGGTTTTTGTCCTGGCTGGAAGCAATATTACAGGCATCTTCCGGATGACAAGAAAGCTGAATTAATAAAGAGGTATAATCTCTAGTAAAATAGGGTGAAGGTATTATCATAATCAATTAAAAACATAGGAGAAATTATGGAAACAAAAAAGGCAGGCCAAGCCGGCCTTACACGGAGGAGATTTATTGCAGGCAGTGCCATTGCGGCTGTGGCTGGCGCTGCGGGTATTAAAAATATAGCAAATGCAGCGGCCAGCGCTGCAGAAGGAACTGCTTCGCCTGTTGAGACGGTTAATAAATACGGTTCAGATCTTTTAAACATGCTTCTCTTAAGGACATACCCCATAGCAATTAAGATGCTTAAGGATGAAACAGGGATACCTGAGGGCGCTGTCAGGCCTAAAAAAGACCTTGGTGAACATTATTCTATCTGCCAGGCTTTTGGCATAGTGCGCCGTCGTGGCACTTCAATTGCCATGTTTATCGAAGATCACTGGTGTTTTGAGCCCATCATAGGCTACGGCCTTGTTGAAACACCAGCAGATTTTCTTGAGGGGTCAGGCAGTAATTTTTTTATTCAGAATAAGGAAGCTGCAAAGGAGCGTAATAATTCCATGCCCAGACTGCCTCATGGACAATATAAAGGAATGGTGCTTGCCCCTTTGCATAAGGCCAATTTTGAGCCAGACATCACAGTGATCTACTGCAATGCAACCCAGCTCAGACATATGCTTTTTGCAATGATGAACAAGAACGGTTACCGTGTTTCATCAACTCTAGACCCTCTCTGGTCATGCGTGCACTCTGTTGTGCCCTCCCTCCTTACCGGTGAGTGTGAGGTTACAGTGCCGGACCCTGGCGAATTTGAGAGGGGAGGCGTGGGAGATGATGAGATGATGTTAACAGTGCCAAAAGGCAGGATGGAAGAGCTTATGAGCGGAGTTTACCACTATGATAAAATGGGTATGGGTTACCGCAGCTTTGGCCGCGATATAAGAGGAAATTTCAAACAGCCTCCATATTATAAGGAGTATTTCAAAAAGTGGGGGCTTGATACGCAGGAATAGAAACATAAAAATGATGATCTCATTCATGCAGGTGCCGAATGGGTTGATGAAGAGGTGGTAATAGACCGGAATCTTATAATGAGCAGAAAACCCGATTACCTGCCTGCATTATTAGGTATATCACAGCTATGAATCAAGAAAATAGACTGCTCACTAAGTTATAAATGCATCTAAAATTGTAAAGGATAACTGTATGCGTACAGTCAGAGTAAATCCTGCATTAAAAGTAGCCTCTATCTATGCCTGTTTTTCAGTTTTGTGGATACTCTTTTCTGACCAGATAGTACTCCTGTTTTTTAAAGATGCTGAACTCCTTACCATGGTCCAGATGTTCAAGGGGTGGTTTTTTGTCCTCACAACCTCAGTAATAATATTTTTTCTACTTAAAGCCGAGATATCTAAAATCATTCAGGCTCAAGAGACCCTGTTAAAAGAAAAGACCTTTATCGAAAAGACTATCAACAGTATGCCGGGGATATTTTTTGCCTTTAATGAAGACTATAAGCTTGTAAAAGGGAATAAAAATCTCCAGGAAATTTTAGGAAAAAGCCCTGATGAAATAAAAGGGGGAAAGGTTAATTTTCTTGACTGCATCCCTGATATTGAAAAGGCAAGGTTTATAAGTCTCCTGAACAGCACACGCGATAATAGTGAAAACCTTTCTATGGAAGGCCATTTTATTAATGCAGACGGGTCGAATATACCCATGTTTTATACTCTCGGTTACGTTGCTTCCGGAACAGATAAATATTTTTTAGGTTTTGGTATTGATATCAGCGGAATAAAAAGACTTGAAGAGGAGCTTCATCAGGCCCATAAAATGGAGGCTATTGGAACACTGGCTGGTGGCATTGCACACGATTTTAACAATATCCTTGGAGCTATTTTCGGTTTTACTGAACTTGCAAGGCTCGATATGGATGATCCGAAGAAACTAGGCGAGGATCTTGATCAGATTCTTCATGGCGGCAAGAGGGCCAAGGAGCTTGTGCAGCAGATCCTTACATTCAGCCGTAAAAATGAACAGGAGCTTAAACCTCTCAAAATACAGACCATTGTAAAAGAGGCCCTTAAACTTATCAGGTCTTCGATCCCTGCAACAATAGAGATAAGACAGGATATCAATCCTGATTGTGAGACAGTTCTGGCTGACCCCACGCAGATTCATCAGGTGATAATGAATCTGTGTGCAAATGCATACCATGCCATGAAAAAAAGAGGAGGAGTGCTGGGCGTATCTCTGCAACCTGTCACAATAACCGGTGAGCCTCATGACATTAATGTAAACCTGAAACCAGGTTCATATTTAAGTCTTGAGATCAGTGACACAGGTATCGGGATAGAAAAGGATGCCTTAAAGAGGATATTCGAACCCTACTATACAACAAAAACACAGGGTGAAGGGACTGGCCTTGGATTGGCAGTTGTGCATGGTATTGTCACCAGGTTAAACGGGGATATACAGGTGCATAGCGAACCTGATATCGGGAGCACTTTCAGCGTCTACCTTCCTGTGGTTCCCTCAGGATCAAATAAAAATATTGATAATACATCGGCTACTCTTTTAACCGGCACAGAGCACATCCTGGTTGTGGATGATGACCTTCCTATTGCCGACATCACCGCCAGAAAGCTTGAAAAGCTTGGATACAGGGTGACAAAAATCACCGACAGTGTTGATGCAATGCGCCAGTTAGAAAATGAGCCTGATCGTTTTGACCTGATAATAACAGACATGACAATGCCTAATATGACAGGTGAAGAGCTGGCAAAAAATATCCTTAGGGTGAGACCCAACAAAAAGATAATACTGAGCACAGGATTCAGTGATCTCATTAACGAAGAAAGGGCTAGGCAGATTGGCATAAGGGCCTTTATCATGAAACCTGTAGTTATGGAGACACTCGCTGTGACAGTCAGAAAGGTGCTGGATAGCTGAAAAGAATTAATAACAATTTTTATGGTATATATGTTCAGTTGTTAGATCGCCAGGCGCAATATTTACAAAATAACCCTGAAAGGTTTTTTGTATGAGATATTACATTGGCAGGCTATATGAAGGCGCTATTTTAACAGTATATAATGAGGAGGAACCGATGAAAAAGTATATTGCAGTTATAGTATCAATGGTGGTTATCATGTTTTTATCAGGCTGCGGTTACAACATTATGCAGTCAAATGAAGAGGCAGTAAACAAGGCATGGGGTGATGTGGAATCAACCCTGCAAAGAAGGGCAGACCTTATCCCGAACCTTGTTGAGGTGGTAAAGGGGTACGCCTCCCATGAAAAGGAGACACTTCAGGCTGTAATTGAGGCCAGGGCCAAGGCGACCGCTGTTAATCTTACACCGGCTGATCTCAGTAATGCCGAGGCTATGGCGCAGTTCAGTCAGGCACAGGGAGGGCTTACATCCGCATTGTCAAGACTCATGGTGGTGGTTGAACAGTATCCTGATCTCAAGGCCAACCAGAATTTTATGGACCTTCAAAACCAGCTTGAAGGGACTGAAAACAGGATCAACGTCGCAAGGCAGAGGTATAACGAGGCGGTTGAAATTTTTAATTATTCAATCAGGAAATTCCCAAACAGCCTGACAAATTCCATCCTTTTGCATCTTGATCGAAAGGAGTATTTCAAGGCAGATGAAGGGGCAAAGGCAGCGCCAAAGGTGAAATTCTGATCAGGTAAAGTGTGCTGATATGAAAGCTTTTAAGTTAGGAAATATCTGGCTTGTTCATCTTTTATTTGTGCTGTTTGCATCGTATGCATCAGGGCTTGAGGTGCCGGAGTTAAAGGCCAGGGTAAATGACTACGCTGATATACTTGCGCCATCAACCGAACAGCAGCTTGAGGCGGTGCTTGCTGATCTGGAAAACACTGACTCCACGCAGATAGCTGTGCTGACAATCCCATCACTTGAGGGCGAGGATATTGAGGGGTTTTCCATCAGGGTGGCTGAAAAGTGGAAAATAGGCCAGAAGAAGACCGATAATGGCGCGCTACTCATCATCTCAAAAAATGACCGGGCGCTCAGAATCGAGGTTGGCTACGGACTTGAGGGTAAACTTACCGACCTCGTAAGCGGCAGGATAATAAAGGATGTTATAGTCCCCTATTTCAGGATGGGTGATTTTGACGGGGGTGTGACTAGCGGTGTCCAGGCCATGATCCAGACTGTGAGGGGGGAATATACCGCAGATAAAAGGCTGTTAAGAAAGGAAGGCAGGCCATCATCAGGTGCCGGGCTGTTCCCTATCCTTATGATGCTGTTTTTAGTGAATATGCTGGGGAGGGTCAAGCGCCCCCTGGGCGCAGTGTCAGGAGGCATATTGTTCCCGATTATTGCAGCCATGATCTTCGGGCCGGGTCTCTTTATGCTCTTGATGATACCAATTGGTATCATAGGCGGGTTGTTCCTCAGCCTTTTTGGCGGCCCCTTATCCTTTGCAAGCGCCATCAATTCCGGCAGAAATAAAAATAACCACTGGAGATCCGGTGGAGGGTTTGGCGGCTTTGGCGGCGGCCTTGGAAGCGGCGGCGGGTTCGGAGGATTTTCAGGCGGCGGCGGTGGTTTTGGCGGCGGCGGGGCATCAGGGAGATGGTAAATTTATATTAAGGGGTTATTTATGGCAAATGGGGGAGAAAGATTTTTAAGCGGGAAGGATAGAGTAAGAATAGATAA
>CAYWRH010000023.1:0-39286 GCA_964460435.1 uncultured Desulfatiglans sp. | reverse complement strand
AGGTCTTCACTACAACAGGTTTTCAGATTTTTTTATCCCTCACCTAACAATTTCATTCACTTACATCCTAAAAAATTATCATTTTTCCAAAACACTACTCGAATAGCGAAAGTCGGGCTAAGATAGGTTGAAGAAAAAAATAGCTATAAAATTCTCAACAGGACAAAATGATGCGGAGAGTCAAAACAAGAGATTCCCACGGGGAGAGTGGGAATGAGGAAAAAGAATTTAAAGAATCTTACGCCTGTCCAATGATAGCGGTTAATGATTTCTCTAAGGACATCTGATCCTCTTTATTCAAAGCTCCCAACTTTTTAATGATCAGCTTTTTTGCTAAAGTGGTAAAGATGGGTTTTATAACTGAAGGTTTTAAAAGCCCTGCCTTTTGCCAGTTGTTTACTGTGATATCACCAAAATAGATTGCAGATTGTAACTGACTTGTGACGGCCATTATAATGATATCTGGCCTCTTGCTGTTGTAATTATTTGAGCTGACAATGACAGCAGGGCGCTTTTTAATAGTAGACTGATCTGTGAAAGGGAAAGGAACAAGGACAATATCCCCATAGCTATAAGCTATCATAAACTTCATCCTCGGCGTTGTCCCAGACTTTGTTAAATGAATTTTCAGCCAGTTTGTTGGCGGCCTGGAGCATTTGGTGGTTCTGATCTTTCTGGCTTAAAAAATCTACAAAATCCACAACCTCTGCTACCTTATCGGGAGCAAGGTTTCGAATTTTTTGGATTAGTGTACTTTCCTGATTACTTGTTGTTAAAATATCCTGTTGCATGGTATCCTCTTGTTCTACAAATTTACCTTTTGATACATGGGTTTTCTTTATATGCGTACGCATTAATACGCTGGATATATTTGCATGATGTTTGTTTTGCTGTATTCAAGTATCCATGTCTTTTTATTTCATAATGTCAAAATTTTACCATTGATCTTAATTTTGTCACCAAAAAAATAAATAGACATGGCCGGATTTAGACAAATGAGATGCAGATATCAAATTCTTAACAGGGCGATATGACGCGGAGCGTCAAAACAAGGCATTCCCACGGGGTGCGTGGGAATGAGGAATACCATCATGTAGAGATAAGGCATGCCTTGTCACCACGTTATTGCAGCATTCCCTGTAACTACCTGTACTTCATAAGCTGGAACAGCTTTTTATTCTGGGTGACAGATATATAATAAAATTTATTCTGCGGTATGTAGATGTATGGCACATCCTCTTCGCGCCTGAACAGAAAGTGTGAAAGTATCATTCGGTTTGCAGCCCTGTGGCCCACTATTACAATGTTTTTTGATATATCGCTCAGATAGAGCACCTTGTTTATCCCCCTTGTAATCCTCTCCTTCATGGTCACATAACCTTCACCTTCTGGATAGACATAGTTGTATTTATCCAGCTTTCTGGCCCGGTCAATATCAGGCATGTTGTCTCTTATCTCGTCATAGCTCATGCACTCACATATCCCGCTGTCAATCTCATTGAACTCAGGCAGAGGTATGATAGTGCATTTTTTCTGTCCTTTTGCTATGGGTTCCGCTGTCTGTATGGTACGTTTCAGGCTGCTTGTAAATATTAGGGGCACCTCCTTTTTGGCAAAATATCTGCCAAGGGCATTGGCCTGATCCTGCCCCTTGACAGTGAGGTCTGAATCGCCGCCTATCCTGTTCTCAATATTGAAAAATGTCTCGCCGTGTCTTATCAGGTATAGGTGTCTTACAGAATCGGCAACAAGAAAATCCCTTATCTGGTCATAATAGGGGATTGTGTCCTTTATCTCTTCATGGACAACCTTCTTGTTAAGGGTATCAAGCCTTATCATATTTCTCTCCTGTTTGAGCGGGGTATAGATATTAAGGTAATATGATATCCTTTTTTTGAAATTCTTTACCGCCTCATCAGGGCCAAGGTGTGCAAATTCAGGTGTGTCCACCTTTCGCCTGATGCTTGCCTCAAGTATCTCCTCATTATTATTGATGCACTCTATAAATAATACAGGATGATCATTCAGATGGGAGCTTATCAACGCCCTCCTTGATCCGCTTGCATTTGTGGCGTCAAGAATGGCCACCTGCCCCCCGCGTCTGAGATAGGATTTTGCACTGTGGAGGTTTATTAATGATATTCTTTCCCTTATGGCGGCTGACTCCTGGTTCCTGGGGTCATAAAACTCCGCATAGGAGGTATTGTTTGTGATCAGCTTTCTCCTCAAGTCACCATTATTGAATATCTTAACCCTTACTGAGTCCTTTTTGAGGTCATCCCTCACCTTGTTGGCTGTTGTGGATTTTCCCCTTGCAGGGAGGCCGACCATTACGATATATAGCTTCTGTTCCATGATGAATTGTTTTCCTTTTAACTGAGTTTTTATAATTTTTTTATGATAAGACAGAGTTATGATAACTATCAATAGTTTTTTATTCGCATTTATCATTATATTTGTATCGGGCTCAGTTGCAGATATAATACTCGATATAATAAATTCAGCCTATCTTGAAAAACATGGGCAAAAGGCCCCTCCCTGTTTTGAAGGGTTTCTGGATGATGTGAAGCTCGCAAGGATGACATCCTATGCAGCAGATAATACAAGGGCTTCAGTAATCCGGGGTATAGCAGACATGATATTTTTGCTTGCGATTATCCTTTATGGATTTTTGCCATGGCTCTCTGATAACCTGAAGGGTATGAATTATATTGTTGCAGGACTAATCTTTTTTGCTGTGCCAGGGGCTATTACCTCTGTTATTGGCCTGCCATTCAGCCTTTACAGCACATTTGTGATAGAGGAAAAATATGGCTTTAATACAAGCAGTCTTTCGACCTGGGTAATGGATCAGATAAAATCGCTTATGATCTCTGTTATTCTGGGCGGTGTTCTTTTATCTATCTTTTTTTTGATGGTCAAATGGACCGGTAATATGTGGTGGTTCTATTCATGGGCCATATTTATTGCCTTTCAGTTGCTTATGACAGTTTTATACCCGACTGTAATCGCCCCCCTTTTTAATAAATTTACCCCTGTTGAGGATAAAGAGCTTGAACAGGCCATAAGGGCGCTTTCTGAAAAGAACGGTGTGCCGGTAACAGGCATTTTTCAGATGGATGCAGGCAGGAGGAGCAGGCATTCAAATGCCTATTTTTCAGGCCTGGGCAAAAGCAAGAGGATTGTGCTCTATGACACATTGATCTCATCCCATGAGAGGGATGAGATACTTGCGGTGCTTGCTCATGAGATAGGTCACCTGAAAAAGGGGCATATTAAAAGGCAGGTTGCCATTATGGCTATTGTTTCCTTTATACTTTTTTATATCGCCGCAAGGATGCTTGGGTGGGAAATGATGTACAAAAGCTTCGGATTTACAGAAACGCCTTTTTATGCTGGCCTGTTTTTAATAGGCGTTATCTGGGGGCCTCTGGCTATCTTTATTTCGCCTCTCTTTGCGGCCATCTCCAGAAAGTACGAAAGGGAGGCAGACAGGTTTGCCCATGATGCCCTTAATGACTCAAAACCCCTGATAAGCGCCTTAAGAAAGATGGCGCTGGACAACCTTTCAAACCTCTGCCCCCACCCCCTGTATGTGAAAATTCACTATTCACACCCCCCTGTTACAGAAAGGATTGCAAATCTCGCCTCAATGTGATCTTATCCAGAATTGTCGAGGCGGTTGAAAAATGGCATTTAATGTCTTATATTAGAAGCAAAAAAACCTCTTTTCAGAAAGGAGATTAAATATGGAAAGAATAACAGCTTTTCAGAGGGCGGATGTAAGGGTAAACGAGTTTGTAAGGAGCGTGTATAACTGGATGTGCATGGGGCTCGCTGTAACAGGGCTTATGGCCTGGTATGTGTCAAACAGCGAGACCATACTTCAGATGGTATTCGGTAACAGGATTGTATTGTGGATACTGCTCATCGCCGAACTGGGCCTTGTCTTTTCCATAAGCGGGATGGTGAACAGGATGAGCGGGTTTATGGCGACATCCCTGTTCGTTCTCTATTCTGCCCTGAATGGCGTTACCCTTTCAATCATCTTTATTGTATATACCAGGTCATCCATAGCGAGCGCCTTTTTCATCTGCGCCCTGACATTTCTTGCATGCAGCATCTATGGGTGGACAACAAAAAAAGACCTTACCTCGGTCGGAAATTTCATGTTTATGGGGCTCATCGGTATTATAATAGCCTCTCTAGTAAATATCTTCATGAAGAGCCCGGCTATTACCTTTATAATCAGTTATGTGGGGGTGATAGTATTTGTAGGGCTTACCGCATATGATACACAGAAGATAAAACAGATGGCCATTACACAGCCTATTGACCTTGACGGTGATGTGGTTAGAAAAGGGGCCATCCTTGGCGCCCTTTCTCTATATCTGGATTTTATCAATCTGTTTATAATGCTTTTAAGGATCTTCGGCGGCAGCAGAGACTGATAGCCTTCACAACTTTGTTTAATAAACCCTGTGCCCTGCCAGCCATGCAGGGCACTTTTTTGTTAAGGATATTCGACAGCATTTACGATGGGGAACGGGAAGTCATTTATAGTAGGTGATCTGCACGGTTGCAGGGCGATGCTGGAAAAGATGCTCTCCATAATACCCTGGAACCCTGAAACAGACAACCTGATATTTATAGGGGATTACCTTGACCGTGGCAATGACTCAAAGGGTATAATTGACCTCCTTATCAAGCTCAGCTTCTCTTACCCAAGGGTAAAATGCATTATGGGAAACCATGAAAGTATCTTTCTGGAATACCTTTTTGGCGGTGATGAAAAGACATTTCTGGTAAATGGCGGTGTGCCTACCCTTGAGAGCTACAGGGTAGACGGCACAGTATATATACCCCCTGAGCATGTCTCATTTATCCAGTCCATGCATACCCTGATTGAACTGGATAATTATTATATAGTGCATGCGGGCCTTAAACCGGGTGTGAAGATAGAAGAACAGACATTAAAGGACATGCTCTGGATAAGGGAGAGCTTTATCACCTCTGAATATAGCTTCGGTAAAAAGGTGGTATTCGGACACACGCCATTCTACTCACCCTATATTACTGAAAACAAGATAGGCATTGACACTGGCGCTGTCTTCGGTAACAAACTCACCTGTCTTGAGCTTCCGGACGAGAAATTTTATTTTGTAGAGAAATTGAGTTGAAACAAATCCTGTCTGATAACAATATTATAGGAATCACCTCTACCATACCTGTTGAGGTGATATATGCCGCTGGCTTTACCCCTGTTGATATCAACAATATCTTTATCGGTGCAGATGAACCGGATCTGCTTGTCACAAGATCGGAATCAGCAGGTTTTCCGGGCAATATCTGTGCCTGGATAAAGGGTATCTATTCAACAGCGCTTGAACATGGCATAAGGCGCATCATTGCGGTTACCGGAGGTGATTGCAGCAATACACTGGCCCTTTCCGAGATCATGGGCCTAAGGGGCATAGAGATCATACCCTTTGATTACCCTTCAACCTGCTCAAGGGCGCTAGTTGAACAGAAGATAGATGATTTCAGGATGGCCCTCGGCGCATCATGGGCAGATGTAAAAAGGGAAAAGGAGCGGCTTGACAGGATAAGAAAGAAACTTAAGGTGATTGACCGATTGACCTATCTTGAAAATCTTGTCACAGGTTATGAAAATCACCTTTTTCTGGTATCAGCCTCTGATTTCAAATCTGACCCGGAGAGCTTTGAAAGGGAGATAGACACCTTCATTAATGAGGCAAAGGGCAGAAGTGCGCTAAAGGCTGATATCAGGCTGGGTGTGCTCGGTGTGCCGCCCATATTTTCGGATTTTTATCAGTTTATAGAATCCCTGGGCGCAAGGGTGGTCTTTAATGAGGTGCAGCGTCAGTTCAGCATGCCCTATTTGACGGGCGACATAGCCGAACAATATACCCTTTATACCTACCCCTATGGCTCAGCGCCCAGGATAAGGGATATAAAAGAGGCTATAGAGGAACGGAGTCTGGATGGCCTCATACACTATACCCAGACCTTCTGTTTCAGACAGTTGTATGACATGGTTTTCAGGGAAAAGCTCGACCTCCCGATCCTTACAATAGAGGGAGACCGCCCCTGTGCAATAGACAGAAGAACAGCCCTGAGGATAGAGGCATTTCTGGAGATGGTAAAGGGTGGGAAATAAATAAGGCGCAAGGCTCAAGGCTCAGGGCACAGGGTTTTTCCTTGAGCCTTGAGCCTTGAACCCTTGCGCCCTTCTTTTTTTACTCCCTCTCCCCCCTGAGAAACCTTTCAGCCATCTTTACATCCTCTTTGCTCCCGATGAAAAGGGGCACCCGCTGATGCAGGTCTTTTGGCTGTATCTCCAGTATGGGGCCTTTACCATCACTTGCATAACCGCCTGCCTGTTCAACTACCATTGCAAGGGGATTTGCCTCAACCATGAGCCTTAGCTTCCCTGTGGGTTTTTTGGGGTCTTTATTGTCCGCAGGGTATAGAAATATGCCGCCCTTAAGCAGGTTTCTGTGGAAATCCGCCACAAGACTCCCTACATATCTTGATGTAAAAGACCTGCCCGTCTTTTTATCCTTTGTCTTGTAAAAATCAACAAGGGCCTTTGTGTTATCATCCCAGTAATGGTAATTGCTCTCATTTACGCTGTAGGTCTTCCCCCGTTCAGGTATCCTTATATTTTCATGTGAAAGAAGAAATTCCCCAACACTCGGATAGAGCGTGAAGCCGTGAACCCCCTTTCCTGTGGTATACACCATCATTGTGCTTGAGCCATAAAGAAAATAGCCTGCTGCCACCTGTTCAAACCCGGGTTGAAGCACCTCATTTAAAAGGAAATTTATATCGGTTTCATTGCTCTTTTTCCGGTAAATACCGAAGATGGTGCCAATGCTTATATTCACATCAATATTTGATGAGCCGTCAAGGGGATCAAAGAGTAATATATAGTTGCCCTTGGGAAATCTTGCAGGTATGTCTATAAGATCAGCCACCTCTTCTGATCCCATACAGCAGAGCTGGCCAATATGCTGCATCCTTTCAATTATGATCCTGTTCGCAAACACATCCAGTTTCTGCACCTTTTCATCCTGGATATTGGTTTCTCCGGTTGAGCCCAGTATGTCTGCCAGCCCTGCCTTGTTAACCTCCTTTGATATCACCTTTGCAGCAACAATAAGTTCATGCAAAAGATGAGTGAATGCCCCTGTAGCCTCAGGGTTTTCTCTCTGCTGAGCCAGTATGTGCTGTGTTATTGTGGTTCCGATTGGCATTGTATCCTCCTTTAGTTTGTTATTTGTATTTCAAGAAATAGACTCATTAATCCACCTTTAAAGGCCTGTACTCCAGCCTGTAGATCTCAAAGAGTGTAAAAATAATAGTAATAATGAACGGGCCATATATTATTCCCAGGATGCCCCATAGCCTTAAGCCCCCGAGTATGCCTATAAAGACAAAGATGGTATTCATCTTCATCCCCTGACCGATTATCCTCGGTTTTATAAAATATTCTATTGCTATGCTGTATGCAGCGTTATATATCAGGTACACTATGCCTGAGCCGATCTCACCCTGTAAAAGAAGCACCAGTGTGGCGGGTATAAATACAACCGATGCCCCGATTACAGGCAGAAAGGCAAGAAACCCCATTATTGTTCCCCATAGAAAGGGAGAGCCAAGGCCAAAAAAATAAAAGGCAAAACCGCCAAGTATACCCTGTATTATTCCTGATAGTCCGTTTCCGAATATGATTGCCCTGCCCATTTCATGGAATTTTGCAAGTATGAGTTCCTGCTGGGACTTCGGGAATGGAAGGAGCGAAAGGAGATATCTATTCAGCCTTTCCCCATCCTTGAAAATATAGTAGATGATCAGCAGCATAAGCAAAAAATCAAGCAGAAAACCCATGATATTAGTTGCAAATGAACTGAGCTGTCTGGTAAGGAAAAGCCCGATCTCTTTGCCAAGACCGGCAGCTGACTCCTGTATGCTTTGAGGGTCAAGCCTGATGTTTGCATACTCGCTCACCTTATGAAGTCTTTTTACCCATATGGAGTCGCTTTCAAGTATCTCCTGCATCTTCTGGATAGAGACAGAATCCTTTGTCCGGCTGTATAAACCCAGCGCCTCTGTATAAAGGCTGCCAAAAAATCCGCTGATGGGAACAGTCAGAACCAGAAAAACAAAGATTGTCATTGCAAGCGCCTTGACAACCTCACTGCCCTTAAAAAGCCCCCTGAACCATGAGTAGAGTGGATAAAATGTGCTTGCTATAATAAGGCCAAGTACAATAGCAGAAATAAATGCCCAGCAGAGCCAGGTGAATAATCCCAGGAAGATAAAAAGGATAACATAAAATAATTTAGGCGCAGTTCTGTGGTCCATTTCCATGACAGTATAAATATGTTAAATATCTATTTCCTGAATGATCAGTGACTGGTATATATTTATTATATTTAAAATTATTTACAACAATTAATTGGAATACCGGAAGATTCTTTTTGATGAATAGCACTTTGCCTCAAAACATAAAAGATTTTCCCCTCAGCATCAAAATCCCCGATTTTGTGGGTTTAATACTGGAAAGGCTGGGTAAAAGGGGGTTCAGCGCATTTGTTGTGGGCGGCGCAATAAGGGATAAGCTTATCGGGCGCACAGCCACTGACTGGGATATAGCCACTAATGCCCTGCCTGAGGAGATCAAATCTGTTTTCAGGGATATAACCCATTTTTCATTAAAACATGAGACGGTTACCCTTGTTGATTCGGGCACAGGGTATGAGGTGACCTCCATGAGGGGTAACAGGGGCGAAAAGCCGGATATTTTGAGTGATCTGGCCCACAGAGACTTTACCATAAACGCAATGGCCTATGATGTGAAAATATCTACAGTCCTTGACCCCTTTTGCGGGGCATCAGATTTAAAGGCCAAAAAGATCAGGGGTGTTATTAATCCATCCGATAGATTCAAAGAAGACCCGTTAAGGATGCTGAGGGCAACAAGGTTTGCTGGAGAGCTGGGTTTTGAGATAGATAAACTTACCCTTGATGCAATACCTGAATTTTCCCATCTGATAACACAGGTATCAAATGAGAGGATCAGGGATGAACTTGTGAGGATTCTGATGTGCGCAAGGCCGTCGGTCCTGCTTGAAATGCTCCGGAACTCAGGGCTTCTCGAATATATAATGCCTGAACTCATTGAAGGTTACGGCATGGGGCAGAACCAGTGCCACAGGTTTAGCGTATTTGAACATATCCTTGCGACAGTGGATAATACCCCTCATGACAAGATGTTAAGGCTTGCAGCGCTGTTCCATGACATAGGCAAACCCTGTGTAAGGGAGGAGAAGGAGGGCAAAATCCATTTTTATAATCATGAGGCTATCAGCGCAAAGATAGCTGAAGTTATAATGGAGAGGTTGAGGTTCAGCAGGGATGAGATCAGGAGGGTCACAGGGCTTGTCCTGAATCATATGGTTAATTACAATATCTCCTGGACCGATGCAGCCCTCCGGCGTCTTATCAGAAAGGCCGGCAGGGAAGATATCAATGCCCTTATTGCGTTAAGAAGGGCGGATTTAATCGCACACGGTAAAGATGATGACAAACTGGCACTTATTAACCATCTTGAAGAGCGGATTGATAAGATGAAGAATAATACGCTGACAGATATGGCTGATCTGGCAGTTGATGGCAAAAGGGTCATGGCAATCCTAGGTCTGGGTCAGTGCCCTGAGGTGGGTAAGGCGCTTAATATGCTTCTTGATCTCATAACAGAAAATCCCGAGATGAACAGGGAGGAGATCCTGACAGAGAAATTAAGGGAGTTAAGAAAGAAAATGGCCATCTAAATGTTAATATACTTTTTGTTTTTTCTATGTTATTGAGATCTAATACTAATATAAGGGGTTTAATAATCAATTTGGCTGAAAAAGAGAGCGAATATACATCTGAACCTGAAAAGATGGGTTTGACCAGGTGGCTCAGTGTAAAACTTCTCGGGAAGGATAGGGTGAAAAGCCCTGTTGATCAGAGCTTTATAAGGGATCTTGATGATATCAAGATGGTTGACAGGTATGAGATCACAGAAAAACTGGGCCAGGGGAACATGGGTATTGTTTACCGGGCTAGGGACCCCTATATTAAGAGAGATGTGAGCATAAAGATATCACGTCCCCATTCTGAGGCCAGCAGCGAGATTGCAGAAAAGTACCGCGAGAGCTTTTTCAAGGAGGCCCAGTCTGCTGGCAAGTTATTGCACCCCAATATAGTTGCCATCTATGACGCAGGCATGTACAAAGATTTCTGCTATATTGCCATGGAATATGTTAACGGGCACACCCTGTCCAGATACTGCCTGAAAGAGGATATGCTGCCGCTTGCGAGGGTGGCCGAGATTATTGTGACAGTATGCAAGGCCCTTGATTATGCCCACCAGAACGGGATTGTGCACAGGGATATAAAGCCATCGAACATAATGATAAATGAATCGGGCGATGTAAAGATCACCGATTTCGGAATTGCAAAGATCAAGGCGGATCACACGCTCTCAAATGAGATAATCGGTTCGCCAAGCTACATATCACCGGAGCAGATCAGGGAAGAGGAGGTTGACAGCATCAGCGATGTATTTTCGGTTGGCTGCGTGCTGTATGAGCTTCTTACATGTCAGAAGGCCTTTGACGGAGATAACCATTTTGCGATCATGTACAAGATTACCAGTGAAGACCCTGTGCCGGTAAAGGAGCTTCGCCCGGAGATACCGAAGGTCATGGATGATATAGTGCGCAAGGCGCTTGCAAAGGAGAAAAACAGGCGCTATCAGACCTGTATGGACCTTGCCTATGACTTAAGGATTGCCCTGAGGGGGCTCAAAAATGTTGTCACAAAAAAGGAAAAGGTGGATGATGTAATAGATTATGTGCACAATATCCAGTTTTTCAGCAGTTTTACCAGGGATCAGGTGCACCGGATACTTGATACTGCCAGCATCGTAAAGGTATCAGCAGGAAATATAATAATGAATGAGGGTGAGATAGATGACTCATTCTTCGTGATATTAAGCGGCAGGGCGGTTGTAATAAAGAACAAAGTTAATATCGCAACCATACAAAGAGGCGAATGTTTCGGTGAAATGGCCTATTTAAGCGGTGATTCACGGGTGGCAACTGTAACCGCAGAAACAGACTGCATACTGCTCAAGATAAGCTCCATGCTCCTTGACAAATCTTCAAAGGACTTACAGCTCCTCTTTCTAAAGAGATTCAGCATGACACTTCTTAAAAGATTAACCGTAAGCCTTGACAAATATAAGTAATAAAAATTTATCCCTGTAATGGCTGAAACCAAAAAAAAGATATTCCTGTTAAGCCTCGGATGCGCAAAGAACCTCGTTGACAGCGAAAATATTTTGGGTCTCTTATCCTCCCGGGGTTACGCTATCGTGGAGGATATAGATGATGCTGATATAGGGATCATAAATACATGCGGGTTTCTGCAGTCGTCAGTAAAAGAGGCCATCAGCGCTATCCTGGAGATGATTGATATAAAAAAGAGGGGAGGGCTGGAAAAGGTAATAGTAACCGGCTGTTTTGTCCAGAGATACGGGTACAAGCTGAAGCGGGAGATTCCGGAGGTTGACGGCTGGATCGGCACTAGCGGGTTAACAAGAATAGCTGATATTGTGGAATCAGAGGATACAAATGCACCTTTCTACATAGCAAGACCCGAGTTTATTGCTGACCATGAATTGCCAAGGGTGCAGACAACCCCGTTTTATTCAGCATATATAAAGATAGCTGAGGGTTGTTACCACAGGTGCACATACTGTGCTATCCCTGCCATAAGGGGCCCTTTAAGAAGCAGGCCTGTTGACTCTATTGTACTTGAAGCAAAGGCAATGAGAGACCGCGGTGTCAGGGAGATAAATCTTATTGCCCAGGACACAACTATTTATGGCGTTGACCTTGGTATGGATTGTGGCATAGAAAGACTGCTTGAAAATCTTATCCCTGTTCAGGGCATAGAGTGGATAAGGGTGCTCTATTCACACCCCAATGAGATAAGGGATCTGTTTCTGCAACTCATGGACAGGGAAGAGAAGATAGCCCCATATCTGGATATACCTCTACAGCATGTAAACAGGAGGGTGCTGGAGGCGATGGGAAGAGAGATAAATAGAGAGAGCCCTTACGAATTGATTGAAAGGGTACGCTCATATAAAAGGGGTTTTACTATCAGGACTACCATGATGGTAGGGTTCCCCGGTGAAACAGATGAGGAATTCCAGGAACTTTATGATTTTGTGAAGAGGGTGGAATTTGATCACCTTGGCACATTCATATACAGCCCTGAAAAGGGTACCCATGCAGCAAGGCTGAAGGGTATACCGGATAAAAAGGTGTCAAGGAAAAGAAGGGATTCCATTATGAGGCTTCAGTCGCGCATATCCCTTAAAAAAAACAGGGGGATGATAAACAAGACCATGCCTGTCCTTATCGAGGGGTTCTCAAAGGAGACGGAGCTTCTCCTGAGCGGCAGGAGCATCAGGATGGCCCCTGATGTGGATACCCAGGTGCTTATAAACAGCGGAGAGGGGATGATAGGTGAAATAGAGAATGTGCTTATTACTGAAGCTCATCCCTATGACCTTGTAGGGGAGATAGTCTGATATTTGTATTAAATAAATCGTAACCTGATTCTACAGGAGAATCCATTTGGGAGTAAATAAACATTGCCTGGAGAGGTTTAACGGCCACTATAGCAGGATAGAAAAAGAGCTTATAAAGGGTTTCAATTCTAGTGTGCCGCTTATTAATGATATATGCAGTCATTCCCTGCTAGGTGAGGGGAAGAGGCTCCGTCCTCTGCTATTTGTGCTCAGCGCACTCATGTGCGGCTATGAAAAGGAAAATATATATAAACTTTCCACCATGTTTGAATTTGTGCACTGTGCATCCCTTCTGCATGATGATGTTATTGATAATGCGGATACACGGCGTAAAAGGCCATCTGCCAGCAGCCTCTGGGGCAACCCGGCCGCAGTGCTGACTGGAGATTATATGTTTTCAATGGCATTTAATGCCGCCATGGCCTCTGGTGATTTAGCTATTCTCTCTATTGTTAACAATGCAGCGGTCCGCATGACCGAAGGGCAGGTAAAAGAGCTGATCTGTACCAGAAAATGGGGCCTAACAGAGGAGGAGTATCTTGACATCATCACATTAAAGACAGCCGAGCTTATTTCTGTATGCTGTGAGGCTGGCGCTGTGGCAGCTAAGGCCGATTTAAAAATGGCCAATGTGCTTAAAAGATTCGGGCTAAACATGGGGATTGCCTTCCAGATGATAGATGACCTGCTTGACTACTCATCATCAGATGGAGAGCTGGGTAAACCGGCAGGAAAGGATTTTAAGGAGGGCAAGATCACCCTGCCCCTCATATACACCATACCTGATATGAAAGCAGATGATGCAAAAAGGTTTGAGGCCCTCCTTTCAAACGGGAGTGAAAGGGAAGAGGATTATTCGGAGCTTATCGATATGGTGAGAAACAGCGGAAATATTGAAAAGACAAAGACAAGGGCAAAGGCATACATGGAAGAGGCGGCAAAACAGCTTGAGGGGTTACCTGAATCAGAAGAGAGGAATAATCTGCTTTATTTGAACGATTATCTGCTGGACAGGCTTTGTTAGATTTTTTACTCCGATCCTGTCTGCTTATATTAAACCCTGCAATCCCCATATATGCTTTACCTTAGGGGGTAACGGCCCTAAAAAATAAAAGATTTTGATACGTTCAGGCATCAGACCCTAAAAACAACCCTTGAACCTGTGAATATAATCTGTTAAATAATCCTAGGGGAGTAAAAAAATGATAAAGAGACCTTTGGTCTTTTTATTTATCATTTCTGATAACCCCTGCCCTGTTTATCTGGGAATATTTGCATAAGGACACAGGATGAAACAACCAAGGTATCAATATCATAAATATCTTTTTGTTATTGCCTGCATTACATTTGTTTTTACAATTGTAATAAGGGCAAATCTGACAAAAGGCGAACAAGCCGATATTCCAGACAAGGAAAAGGGGTCTGATCTTATCACCACAGACACATTAAGGGATTTTGCCCCTATTGAAACAATAAAATTTGATAAGCGGTTACATGATCTCCACTCGGAAATGACAGGCAAGGAGTGCAGCAACTGCCATCATGTAAAGGGCAAAGAGGTATCGTGCAGGAGGTGCCATAAGGAGACAGACAGAAAAAAACTCATCTCCATGAAAAACGCATCACATCTCTCCTGTATCGGCTGCCACAGGGAGATGTCGGGGCCAGTTGATTGCAATGGATGCCATAAGAAAAGCAGAGATGAGAAAAATGCCAGGCAAGGAAATGGCTCTGTTTCAACTCAGGCCAAACCTGATTTTATGCATGAGGGGGTAAAACATCCGGACAAACATAGAGGGGTGCCGGTAAATAAAATGGGCCCGGTTCATTTTGACCATGAGACACACAGAGAATTTCTTGATAAATGCGATATGCCTATTCGCACCGGATCAGGTTTATGTGCCCAAACATGTCATACAGTTGATGGTTCAAAACAGGGTAAAATGATAGCAACCAATCATGCCATGCATGAAATTGACAATAAAAAAGGCTGTGTCGGCTGTCATGAGGGTGTGAAGAAAAACAGAGAGTGTGCCGGATGCCACGGTGTTATGGAAAGGGGTAAAAATCTCAATGCAATATGCCTGAAATGCCATATGGAAGCGCCTGAATCCAGAGATAGCAGGGCGCCAGACAGAGAAATACCTGCAGCCATGCATCATGCATCTCAAAAGCCTGTATTTGAAGAGATATCAGATGAGGATATCCCCGAAAGGGTAATTATTGATAAACTATCTTCCCGGTATGGTGCGGTTGATCTTCCGCACAGGCGGATCATAGATTCTATGCTGCTTGATATAAATAAAAGTAAACTGGCCTCCCGCTTTCACAATGGAAAAGAGACCGTCTGTCTTGGCTGCCATCATAACAGCCCGAAAGGCAAAATCCTCAGTTGCGACAACTGCCACAACAGATCATCTGATGGTCAGGATTTTTCAATGCCAGCTCTTAATGTGGCTTATCATCAGCAATGTATAGGTTGTCATGATCGTATGGATATTGAATTACCCGGCTCCACAGGATGTGTTGATTGTCACAAGGTTATTGAAGCTAAAACTAAATGATTTTTAAGGTATTATTTTATGTCCATATCACGTAGAAGATTTTTAGGCTGGATCAGCGCTGGTTGCACCTCCCTGATAAGCGCAACTGCTCACGGGGCAAATAAACAGTTCAGAGGCTACCCTGACAGCCTTGGGATTTTACACGACACCTCGCTTTGTATAGGCTGCAGGAGATGCGAGGAGGCATGTAATATTGTAAATAAATTGCCTCTGCCTGAAAAGTCCTTTACTGATCTTTCTGTGCTGGACCGGAAAAGGAGGACAACCACAAAGGCCTATACAGTTGTTAACAAATATGAGGATAAAAACAGTGATAATCCTTATGTGTTTATTAAATCACAATGCAATCACTGCCTTGAGCCTGCATGTGCCTCAGCCTGTTTTGTAAAGGCATTCAGGAAGACAAAGGAGGGGCCGGTCACCTATGATCCAAAAGTGTGTGTTGGCTGCAGATACTGCATGATAGCATGTCCTTTTGAGATACCTGCATACGAATATGATGAGCCTTTTGCCCCCCGTGTAATGAAATGCACCATGTGTTATGACCGCATTAAGGATAATAAACTCCCGGGCTGTGTTGAGGCATGCCCTATGGGGGCGCTGAAATTCGGCAAACGCGGTGCGCTTTTAAAATACGCCCGTCAAAGGATAAGCAAATTTCCTGACCGGTATATTGATCATATCTATGGCGAGCATGAGATGGGCGGGACAAGCTGGCTTTACATATCCAGGGCCCCTTTTAGTGAAACAGGCTTGAGAGAAGACCTTGGTATAACCCCAGCGCCTGCATTTACAGCAGGGGCGCTTGGCGCTGTACCGATTGTTGTTTCCCTGTGGTCGGTATTACTAACAGGGATATATGCGATCAACAGGCGAAAGGAAAAACTGGCAGAAAAAGAAATGAAAGAGGCATTATCTTTTCCAGTTGAAGCTGTCAGGGAAGGCAAGGAAAAGGCCGCTTCAGACTAGATGCGGGGGCAGATTATTAGAGGTGTGTCAGCAGAGGTTTCTTATGTTCAAAAAGGGTAAATTAAGCTTTAAGACTATAATAACGCCATTCAATATTATAACAGGTATAATTGTCATCTTGGGTCTTGTGCTGACAGTGTTTCGTTTTACCAGGGGGCTTGCGGCTGTCTCAAATCTGTCTGACTACAACCCGTGGGGTCTATGGATAGGCCTTGATCTGCTTACTGGCGTAGCACTTGCTGCAGGAGGGTTTGTGGCCTCAGCAGCGGTCTATATCTTCGGGATAAAAAAATATCATGCGGCAGTCAGGCCTGCCATACTTACCGCCTTTTTGGGGTATGCCCTTGTGGTTGTTGCATTGAGCTATGATGTGGGTATACCGTGGCGGCTCCCATATCCATTTATTAAACAACATGGAACCGCCTCTGTGCTTTTTGAGGTGGCTATATGTGTAATCATTTACCTTACAGTGCTCTTTCTTGAATTTTCACCTGCTGCATTAGAGTGGCTGGGCATGAGGAAACTCAGGAATCTTGTCCACAGGCTTACAGTTGTGTTGACCATTTTTGGTGTAATACTTTCAACGCTGCACCAGTCTTCTTTGGGTGCGCTGTTTCTTATTGCCCCTTCAAAGCTGCACCCTCTCTGGTATTCTTCATATCTCCCTGTATATTTCTTCATTACTGCCATAATTGCAGGGTTATCAATGGTGTTATTTGAAGGCGCACTGTGCCATCATTTTTTTTCAGATAAACTTGATGATGCCCATAAAAAGGAAAAGGATCAGATTGCACTGGGTTTTGCCAAGGCGGCATCATGGGTGCTTTTAGGCTATTTTGCGGTAAAGGGTATCGGGATCGCAGCAGATAATAACTGGCATTATCTTTTAACAGGTTATGGCATGTGGTATCTGGCAGAACTCCTGGGTTTTGTAGCCCTGCCCTGCCTGCTCTATGCAATAGGGGTCAGGAAAAGACTTTTGACCCTAATAAGATTGACCGCCGGCTGGACGGTTCTGGGCATCATATTAAACAGGCTGAATGTATGCCTTGTTGCCTTTAACTGGCATCTTCCGGCAAGTGAAAGGTATTTTCCGCACTGGATGGAGATCGGGATCTCGGTCTTTCTTTTAACCTGCGGGCTTATTGCCTTTAAGTTTATAGTAAGCCGGATGCCTGTTTTCTACAGCCATCCAGGATACAAAGAGACCTATTAAGCCTGTTATATGAGGTAACAGCATTATGGAAACCATGTATTACACCCTTCATGATTATTTGACCCACACAAAAGGGGTAGCCTATATACTTACAGTCATCATTCTTGTAGGAATGTTCTTTTTCTGGAATTATCTCAACGGAAAGGATGAGGATTAGGGTATAAAGATGGTGATGCCCTGAGATTTAATAAATTTATATTATCTCTTTTTTTGCCGATATATTATCAATATCCTCTCTATGGTCTGGTTTATGTGCAGGTATGTAATGAACACTTTTTAAATAAATATATGATTAATAAAGAAGATCTATTTTTAGCCAGGTATTTCAATAAAAAAAATGGCATTTTTCTCATCGCCCTTGCCCTTGCCATACTATTTGCATCTGTAATCATAATGTCATTGGTTCCGCCTGTGAGCAGGGATGAACTGGTACACCATCTGGCAGTCCCAAAGCTTTATCTCAGGCATGGGGGTATCTATGAAATACCATATATGGACTTTTCATATTTTCCTATGAATCTTGACCTCCTTTATATGATCCCACTCTATTTTGGAACCGATATTGTCCCGAAGTTTATCCATTTTACTTTTGCCATTCTGGCCGCATGGCTGATCTATGGATACCTGAAAAAGAGGGCAGGTATAGTATACGGCCTGTCAGGTGCTCTATTTTTTTTAACCATACCTGTGATACTAAAGTTATCCATAACTGCTTATGTAGACCTGGGCGTAATATTCTTTTCTTTTGCCTCTTTATTGCTTGTTATCAGATGGCTCAATGAAGGGTTCATGAAAAGGTATCTCCTTTATGCAGGGGTAATGTGCGGGATGGCCCTTGGCACAAAATACAGCGCCATTGTCGCCTTTGCACTCATCTCATTATTCATCCCGTTTTTATTCTCAAGAAATGCAGTAGATAAAAAGAGACTGTTATCTCGTTCTGTATTACATTTCATGGTCTTTTTCCTTACTGCCATTGTGGTTTTTTCACCCTGGATGATAAGAAACTATCACTGGAAAGAAAACCCTGTTTATCCCCTCTATAACAGGGTTTTTAATCCCCCTGTTCAAAGGTCATTAGAAAATAGAGCGGGCAATATCGAAAAAAGGCCTGTCCAGAACAAAGGAGAGTTTACATACAGGGGGATTGTTTACGGGGAGTCCGGCCTTGAGATTGCCATGTTGCCTTTAAGGATATTTTTTCAGGGTAAAGATGATGACCCGCGGCTCTTTGACGGGAGGCTCAACCCTTTCCTTCTTATATTTTCTGTTTTTGCATTTTTCCCAAATAAAAAAATTGCTGCCACCATAAGAAGAGAAAACATGATCATGGCCAGCTTTTCCTGCCTGTATATATTAATAGCCATGTTTACCACAGCGATGAGGATCAGGTATATTTCACCGGTTATTCCTCCATTGACAGTGTTATCCATGCTGGGCCTGAAAAATCTGTTTGAAACAGGCAGGGAGAGATCATCAGATTTTTTCAAACCTGTTTGCGGATCATTTTTTGTTCTTCTCTTTTTAGTCTCTCTTGCAATGAATGTTTCATATGGTGTGGAGTTATTTAACAGGGTAAAACCATTGCAATACATCATGGGCCAAGTAACCCGTGATGAATATATAGCGGGGTTTATACCTGAATATCCTGCCCTTAAATATATAAATAAAACCCTTCCTGTGGATTCAAAGATTCTATTTGTCTATCTGGGGCGAAGAGGGTACTACTGTGACAGGGATTATGTGACTGATGATGCGCTTTTTACAGGGGCTATACTCACATCAGATAATCCTGACATGATACTATCATACCTGAAAAAGGCCGGGATTACCCATATACTTGTATCACTACCTCTATTTGATAAATGGGTAAAGAGTAACTGCCCTCTAAGCAAACAGGAGATGTTAAAGCTGTTTTTCAGGGAATATACCATTCCGGCCTTCTATGAGAATGGGATCGGCCTGAATGAATTAACTGAAAGAAATATGTAGATTTATTGTATTACATGAGTAAGATGCATCTGTCGGGGTATCTTTTTCAACTCAAGAACCGGAGGTTAACATGAACAGGAATCATGATGAAATAGGTTTTACACTTATTGAGATACTGATTGTTATAGCCATCATCGGCATCCTGGCGGCTATTGCCATTCCACAGTTTTCTCTGTACCGGACGAGAGCATATAATAATTCGGCTATCTCAGACTTGAGGACTGCGGCTATTGCACAGGAGGCATACTTTATTAATCATAACAAATATACTAATTTAGTAAATGACCTTACAGGCGATTACAGTCTGGTCCGAACAAAGGATGTTAGTTTAATTATAAACGCTAATACGACAACATATACCATGACCTCGTTTCATTCCTCCGGAAATAAGTCATATACTATTACCGGGCCTGGTGGGGATATTGTTGATAAATAGAAACATAGAGCCTTAGAGCTTTAGGGTCGTAGAGCTTTTTAAAAGGAAGAGTTTAAGAGATTTAGAAGATGAGATATGGAGAAACAAGGTCATTAAAGGAGAGCTTAGATATAAATGAATAATACCGATATCTCGATAATAATTCCGGCATATAATGAATCAGCTACTATAGGAGATGTGGTAAACAAAATAAAAATCATGCATCCGGATGCCGAAGTAATTGTGGTTAATGATGGCTCAGCAGATGATACAGCGAAAGCAGCGGAGGAGGCAGGCGCCATTGTTTTCAGTCATCCCTATAACATAGGTAACGGTGCTGCAATAAAAAGCGGTATAAGAATAGCGTCAGGTGAAATCCTTGTCTTTATGGATGGAGACGGTCAGCATAGACCTGAGGATATATCGGAACTTATAAAATATTTTCCTGATTATGACATGGTAGTAGGCAGCAGGACGAGGCAAAAACAGGCATCACTGATCCGGGCACTGGGCAACTGGGTTTTCAATTGGTTTGCTTCCTATGTGGCAAAATTCAAGGTTGAGGATCTTACTTCAGGATTCAGGGCAGTAAAAGCGGAGATCGCCCAAAAGCTGTTATATCTGCTGCCGAATCAGTATTCCTACCCCACCACAATAACCCTGGGAGTTCTACGAAGCGGCAGAAGCATCAAATATATACCCGTTGATGTTCAGAGACGAAAACAGGGAACTAGCGAGATAAAGGCTTTTCGAGATGGGGTTAGATTTTTTATTATCATCACCAAAATATGCACCCTTTTCTCCCCTTTGAGGGTGTTTCTGCCTATAAGCTTTTTATTTTTTATCCTGGGATTATCATATTATATCTTCACATACATCACATCAAATAGGTTTTCAAACATGAGTGCACTGCTTTTTTCAACATCTATAATTCTTTTTATGATGGGGTTGGTTTCAGAACAGATATGTCAGATGAGATTTGAGAGGAGTGAAAAAGACGGATATCATCGATAAATATTTAAATTAGGACCTTTTATAAAATAATGATATAAAGATTGTGGTAGGAATGAGAATTATTAGTCCATACCATGAATTTTCTGGCCAGAAAATACCGACTTGAAAATCAAACCTTGTAAATGGGAAAAACCATTGATAACCATCTAAAGATACTACAGAATAACTATATCCATCAATTGTTCTTTGAAACAGATCCAGAAGATAATGACAAAAACATCCGGAATATAATAATAGGAAAACTTTTTTCCGGATCTGAGAATAAAAAAATTGTGTTATAGCCACACAGACAAATATTCCGATAATAGGGGTATGTAAGGGAACTAAATATAATTCAAGAAAATCTTTTTCAAGCGACCATATAAAAAGAAGCCTCCCTCCTCGTAAAAGGATGTCAGGGATTAGGCAACCCAATAGATACAAGCTAATCTCTTTTCTTCTCAGCCATTTCCATCCAAATACATATCCTGCAACAACATGTGTTAACCCATCTGGCATAGGCATTATTCCATCCTAAATGTTAGGCTCAAAGTTTTTCTATCAAATCGGATGGATCTCAAGAACATAATAAGCACTATTATAATGGATAAGATTGAAAGTTGAAATTTTAATACACTTGTGCCGTGAATTTTTATTTTTGTTGGGCGCAATAATAGATCATTTTTTAAACAGATAAGATTATCAGATGAAGCTACAAAACTGATCCGATCTCCTTTTTTTACTAACTCTGGCTGACTCCAGACAAGATTGACTTTTTTTTTGTATTTGGTCACGGCAATCTTATCGTGTTGGACATCAATGATTCTCCAGAATTTTCCAGTAAGTTTTCCGGTCGCAAGCATCTTGTTAATAGTGCTGATTGTAAGATATTCTCCATGGATACCGTTAAATATGCAAGAAGCTATAATAATTACAGTTGGTATAATGAATAGAATTGATCGTTTCAAGAGCTACTCCTTTTTTTGTTATGAAAGATTTCCCATGTCTTTAGTTACTTTTCTTCCTTACTATTTGACATATTAAAGATTCTGTCCAGTTTTTGTGAATGAATTTATTGTATGATATATGCTTGTCCTTGAAAATCGCTACAGCAAAAATATCATTTGTAATCAACAGCCGAAGCGGCGTTTTATTTAAAAAACGGAATATTGCCGCAACTAAAGGATTTCTCATACTTTTATATAGACCTTCGCGTCTGTCCAGTAAATGTTTTTGGGCGTGCCATTGCGCCTGATCTATAATCATATCATGAAGCCAGACGTGACAGTTAAACCCATTGGCTTTTAATAACCTGTTAAGATGAGTAATGCTCATTTCATTAATATGGATTGACTTTTCTTTTTCGCTTCTCGGATCGCCTGGTAACCACGGCATGGCCAGCCTTAATATTCTTCGATATGTAATTTCATAAAGCCACCGATTTGGCAGGGTATGTATGATTATCTGTCCATCAGGTTTTAAAAGTTTTCTACAATGCTGTAAAAGCTCGTTCAATTCCCAGTCATGAAGATGCTCAACAAGATCAAGCATAAAAATGCGATCAAAAGGTCCTTCAGAGACAATATTTTTTACATCATCACAAATAAATTTCATAAAAGATCGTTCTTCAGGCGTGTGTGTATCCAATGCAGCCTGTGCAATGGAAAGTACCTCTTTTGAGTAATCCACACCGATAGCATAGATGCCCTGTCTCGCACAGTGTAGAACAACTTCACCCCTGCCGCATCCGATATCCAGAATTCTCATTCCTTGCTGCATATCTGCTATTTCAAGGCAATACTTGACCCTAGGCCTTAAGTTACGGCCTTGAGCACGAATAAACTCCTCGGGAGTATCCCATCCCCAGGTATCTCTAATCCATTCATTATCGTACTCAGTGGGAAGTGTATGTACTTTATTATTTTCATTGTTTATCAAACTTGACTCCTTTGGATGAAATTTTCCTTGATTTTAATAAAACATAATAGGCAGAAAATAATACTGGCAAAAATATAACCACATGCCCTTAACAATAAGAATCCCGACAGTACATCAGTCGAATTTATATTGAGACGTCCGAATATCCCGATTGCAGTTGCTTCTACAGTTCCGATTCCCTGGATTGAAATAGGGAGATAGGCAACAATTCCTGATGCAATGCTGGCTACCCCAATCCTCCAAAGGGCAGTCTTGTGGCCAAATGCTGAGAACATAGAATGATAACAAGCCATTACTATTAATATTTTTATGCAGGTCAGAAAAAAATTATTTAATAATCTCCAAGGATAAATCTTGGCATATTTTGTTATTTCAAATGTAATAGTTTTGAGTAAGGAATTGAGATGTCCTATCCAACCTTCTTGTATATTATTCCCCATGGTCAGAATGAGATATATACTGCCTATCGAAAGGCATAAAAACAACACCAGAAAAATCGGAATAAAAAACATTTGATAGCCCAGCATGTCAGATAGAAAAATAATAAATATTAGGACATATAAAAAAAGAGTTATATATTTGTCCCATAAATAGACAGAAAAACTCTTACTATAATGAAGACCGCTGTATCTTAAGAAGAAAATGATGCTGGCATCTCCCACTTGGCTCGGCAAAAACAACCCCGTAATATATGCCTTAAAGTAGGAAAAAATATATTTATAAAAAGAGACTTTCAGAATAGGCTTGAAAAGAAGGTATTGATTTACACATCCCAGAAAAATGGATATGTAAAGGAGCAATATGGAGATGGCAAGAGAGGGGAGAGCAATTCGCGAAAAAGAATTAAGTATCTCGCCAATTCTGGCTTTCCATATTAGAAAGAAAATAAGAAATACAGCAACACTAATTTTTGCAAAAAATAATAAAATCCTTTTTCGATTCATATCCATATTTTCTTTTTAGGTGTCTTGTTTCAGCAAGGCCTTTTCAGGTAATTCTTTTATAGGTTTTGCAGGGACACCGGCCGCTAGAACATTTGATGGTATGTTGTTTCTAACTAGGGAGAAGGCTCCAATTACGGAATTTTCGCCAATCTTGACTCCTTTAAGGATCACGACATGCGTACTGACCCACACATTTTTCCCAATATTGACCTTTTCTGCAGGAATTTCTGAGGCAGAGTATAACCTTCTGTCTGGACTTAAGAAATGGGCAGAGCTATCAGTAATATAAGCATCAGCGATATTACTGAAATCATCAATACTAATCTCGTCAAAGCAGACAATAGATGTACCGTTTAATCCGACATGGCTCCCAATAATTACTTTTGATTCAGGCATCTGTGTTGTTATACATACAGTTTTGGTCATCTGAGAAAGAATAAAGCAATCTTTCCCGAATGTGACATCTCCTGGGCCTGTTATTATAAGATTCCCATAAACACGAAAATGCGAACCGATTTTCACTTTTTTAAAAAAGATCCGAAATTTGATCCTATAGTATAAGCCCTTAAGATACGCTCTTAATGCCGGCATAAACAAATATGGCTGTTTTTTTAATCTTCTGATTGAACTATGAAGAAATGAAGAAAATGCCCCTTCGTAGGAAAGGAGATTTTTACTGTTATTGTCAGATTTCATTATCATACCTGTCAGATCGTTCAAACGGACAGTAAATTTTACGAGCTGTCATAAATAATTTAACATTTATCCCTTCCGAATACATTTTACTGCTTTAATCGCCGCGAGTGATGCATCAAATTGTCCGGTAAGCCATTCCAATTCTGTGGGTTCACCTTTTTTAATTGATTGAAAGAATGCATCCAGTTCCTCTCTGTATCCCTTCTCGGGAAAAAATCTGTTATGATAATTTTTTGCAAATCCGAGATCTCTGATTATTTTAACATGCCTGAAATCCTCCCAGACTGCTGACCGACCTTCCGCATGTAATTCACAACGCTCTCTATTATATCCTCTTGCGCCATTGGAAATATATAATATGGTAGCCAGTGAACTATCTTTGAAATGTAGGGTTATCGCAACGTTATCCTCCGGTATTACAGATGTGCTGCTTGGGCCAATGGACACTGCTTGAACATCAATAATTTTACTCCCGACAATCCATCTACAAAAATCGATATAGTGGCAGGCTTCGCCAAGGATTATTCCGCCTCCATCAACTGGATCGTGAAGCCAGTGTTTTGGAGGTCTATAACCTACATTCCCCCGAAACTCAAGCATCATAGGCTGGCATCGGTCTTTAAAGAAATTTGACAGTTTTAAGGCCAGAGGAGAGAAACGTCGGTTGAATCCTACCATTAACACCTTTCCTGATATTCTTTGTGCATCAATTATTCTATTAAGGCTTTCTTCTGTTAAGGCAAGAGGTTTTTCAACAAAGACATGTTTTCCTGAAAGTAAAGCCTTTTCCGCTAGTTGGGCGTGGGTACCGTGCCTTGTAAAAATAAAAATACAGTCTGTATCAGAGGCGCTAATTATTTTTTCGGCTTCTGAAGTATTATAAGGGATATTATACTTTTTAGCCAAAGCTGCAGCCTTTAATCCACTAGCTGAGGCGATAGACTTAATGATGATATCTTTTCTCTTAGCCAGTAGAGGAAGCATAACATTGGTGGCGAAACTGCCTGCTCCTATGATCCCGATTGTAATTTTTTCAGATAATAGTCCTGTGTTAATTTTAACGGTCTTGCCATACTCAACTGAGGAAGATATATTTTCCAAAGCTGTATTATTGTAATCAAGTATAATACCGATGGAGTGCTCCTTGGGATTATTGATGATATTAAAGGCCGAAGGTGCATCCTGAAATGGAATTATGTGTGTTGTTAGCCTGTTTACATCTATTTTTTTCTCCATTAACAGCTTCACGAATAGTTGCATATTTCGATTTTCAGTCCATCGAACATATCCAATGGGGTAATCATACCCTTCAACTTCATAGGTATTATCATCTGTGCCAGGACCATATGCATAGGAAGTCCTTAGTTCAAGCTCTTTGAATAAATATGTCTCGCGTGGGGCAGTCATCTCTGTGCGCCCAACAACAACAACTTTACCCTTGTGACGAGAAATTTCACCTGCAAGTGTGACAGGGTCATTATTATTCACTGCGGCAGTTATAATGACTGCGTCAGCCCCATACCCATCAGTAAATTCAAGAACTCTGTCTATGACATTCCCGGTATTGCGCACAACTGCAGGACAAATATCCTGTTTTTTAACCCACGCTACACGTTTAGTGCTGATATCAACTCCAAGGACATTGCAGCCGCTTGCTTTTAGAATCTCCACTGTCAGGAGTCCAACAAGCCCGAGTCCGATTACAACAACATTTTCACCAAACCGAACATCAGCAACTCGTACGCTTTGCATGGCGATGGAACCGACTGTTGTGTATGCAGCGCTCAAAAAGCTTAAATCTTCAGAGACCGGTACACAGAGATTACGGGGCACTACTATGTAATCTGCGTGATTGGCCATTCCTGCGCCTGCACAGGCGACCCTTGTTCCTTCGAGTATATCTTTTGCACCTTCTGTCGAAGCCTCTACAATTCCAGCCGATGAGTACCCAAGGGGGATCGGAAGATCAAGCGTCCTGTTGACGGCATCAATAGTTGCCATTAATCCTTCTGTTCTTACGGCCTGGAGTACCTTTTTGATCTGTTCAGGGCGGGATCTGGCTTTACCAAGTAAGCTCATTTTCCCAAGCCTTACAGTCCCGCCTTCAGTTCCTGAGCTGATTAGGGATGCCATATTTCTGACAAGCAGACAGCCACTCTTCAGAGCTGGAATAGGGACTTCCTCCAGATATACAATTCCTGTTTTAAAATTTTGTACAAGCTGTTTCAATTTATCTTTCCCTTTTTAAATATAGTCGATCAATTTTCAAGGAATACTTATTATTTGTGAAGTACTTGAACAAAAAATAATTTCCTTATTTTTGAAGATAGATAACCAAGTGCCAGCCAAATAATTTGCTAAGGAGTTGGTAAAGAGGTTTGGGGGTCATATCAAATACACCTCCCCATCCTGCTCCATAGAGATATTCAGTGCGGATCCTGCATGTCTTGAAATCAGAACACATTTTTTCTACAGATTTCCTGCTGAAGCGGTATGTTATTGGTGTGTCCCTCATGTCTTTAACACTTTCAAAACCTTTTCCTGTTATCCAATGAGCCAGATTATTTAATGACCACTTATGGTATAGCCCTATAACAGCTCGTCCTTCATCGGCAAGCACCCTGTGAACTTCCTTAATAGCATTGGCGGTATTAGGAGTATGATGAAGAACGCCAAAGGAATAAACACATCCGAATTTTTGGTTCGGGAAAGGTAATCTCTCCGCATTGGCCTCTATAAAAGTTCCCTTCAGATTGTAATGGGCAAATAATTTATTCGCAAGATCCAGATGAGCTGGAGCCAAATCCACCCCAGTAATTTGGAAACCTTCTCGGGCAAATACAATATTGTCAGTACCCATCCCGCACCCTACCTCAAGGAAGTCTTTGGACGGTGAATTTTTTAAAAATGAAAGCATTGAAGAGAAATAGTATATAAATTTCTTACTGGCATCTAGGATAATTTTGAAATATTCCTCACTGCCCCGTTCAATCCCAGGGTAGTTTTTCAGATAAATCTCATTATTGAGCTGAAATGACCAGAAATCTGCAATTTCCTTAAAGATGCTTTCTTGGTTCTTTTTACCATTATCCATTTGATTCCCCTTTTTTTGCTATAATAAAGATTCCTGCACCCAATTTTTTAGGCCGCGCCCCGGCTCCGAGTAATGAAATAAGATTTAACAGGGGGAAAAAAAGAGAATATAAGACTTTATTTTCCATATTTGCACGTGTGATCATATAACTCAGATTGTTCGCCATTGTCTCCCAGAAGCCATAGGTAAGCCCCATTTTAAGAATTGAAAATCCTGTTTCTTTAACCTTTGCTTCTATTTCATGCGGCTCATAGCCAGGCCTGACGTGAGTCGGGACATCAAAATTGATTTTTTTACTCCATATAGGGTAGCGTCGATACAGGGAGGGCACATGTAATACTAGAATGCCATTTGAATCAGCAAGGTTATATAATGCCTTTATTGTATCCAGATCATTTTTTATATGTTCAAGTATATCCACGCATACAATTAGATCATAAGCATTTCTTACCTGAAAATTATCTATGGAACATGTGCTGAATTCTATATTCCTTGCGCCTAATTTTTCTGCAATCTGATTTCCCATCGTTATAGCATATCTATTAAGATCAATACCATGTACTTTAGCATGGGGGAACTTTCGTGCTAAGGCAAATGAAATAACACCTGTTCCGGATCCTGCATCAAGAATTCGTTGATAGCTTATATCCTTCGGGATAAGGGAAAGGATGTTTTTCGCCCTAATCCTTAACCCGACGACAGGCATCCCAAATACAGAGATATACCATCTTGTTAATAATGAGTATTCAGAATTAAATCTCTGTTCACGTCCTAGTAGCATGCACTCTCCATAATCTTGACATCACATAACATCTCAGCTATGGCCCTAGACATCCATGCATTGCACCATCTCATCAATGAGTAATTCCATTTCATTATTCGCCCTTTTCTGTAAGCGAAGTCATGATAATTTGCCCTATAGAGATTTTTTACAGCCCAGTCATAAATAATTTCAGCCTGGCTACTATATTCAATATCATGTCGTGAAGCCTTGACAAAGGTTATTATCCCCTGAGCGGAGCCATGGATGTCAAATGGGTATCTGCGATCATTCATCCATCTCGGGGCACCATTGAACTCAAACAGGTGTCTAGCATAGAAGCTTAAGCCCTTCCAATATATATCCATAAACCGGTCGTCACCTGTTTCCTCAAAATATTCGAGAATGCCGTCTAGTATACCTCCAGTATGATAATTGTCATGAGTTATTGGTGATTTTCCCTTGGGCTCAGTATAATACCATGCATGGTAACTAGTTGCCCTGTTGATTGTGAAATTCATGAGTTTTAGCGCCGCTGTAAACAGATGGTCCTCCTTAGTATGACGCCAGATTTTTACAAGCAATGCACCAGCAAGTACCTGGTTGTTAAGAACAACTGCATCGACTTTTCTCAAAACATAGGCAATAGCCATTTCAACATTTGTCTCATGCAATTTGGGCAGGTCCATCAGAATAAAGTCAGCTATGGAACGTGCGGCTAGAAGGTATTTTTCATTTCCGGTGATTCTATAGGCATGGATAAAGGCTTCTCCTACAAATATAGTGACCACGGCATTAGGCTCGAATCTTTCCTGAAGAAAGATAGTATTTTGCCAGATAAAATTATAGCCCCAGCAGAGATGAGCCATGTGAGGGCTTGGACATCCTAGAAGCCAATCTAACAGAGCCTCTGCCTTTTTAAGAAATGCCGTGTCAGATGTGTGTTTGAAGAGAAAGAGATATGCTCTAGCAAAAAGTGCGATTCCTTTAGGATTTCTGGATATTTTAACTCCGAGTATAGGGCGGATATGAAACGGCATCTCTTTAACAAGCTGTGTGTAAGCAAGCCTCAACAATTTGCTGTTAAAAGATGCAGCCTTTAGAATAGGACTGTTCAGTGCATCAAATTTGCAGTATCCGCTGTAATCCTTTTTTTCAGCTGATTTAAGAACATCTGTCAATAGCTTAAATTTGTCTTTCATTTTTGTTTTTCATCCCTTACTATTTACCTAGTGTCCATCCAAAAAATGTCGTTTTTGGATTCGAGCGGTCAGCCATCATCGTTCAGCTTTCAGCAAAAGGCTTTCAAACCAAAGAGTTAGCTGACAGCTGAAAGCCACATCCAGAATTTGTCTCTTTCTGGATAGATACTACCTAACTGAGAAAAATATCTTTCCAGACAGCAAGTTGGTTGATTTTCCATCGGTCCATCCCACTATCAGGCAGACGAATGTCCTCCCTGAACACATCACCAAGAGATGCTGAAAGCTGTCTGTAGTGCTCATTTGTAAGGTTCTGCCATTCATCAGTCATCATCCATTCGTTACCAGGTGTGCCGAATCCAATCTTATCTGACCTTGATATGATCTCCTGAACCGTATATTTCCCCAGACAGGCTTTTTGAAGATACTTCGTTTCTCCATTGTGAATTTTAATGTCTCCTGGCAGTCCAAGTACATATTCAATAAGCCGGTAATCTAGATATGGGACTCGTGCTTCCAGGGAAAAATGCATCGAATTTCTGTCTTCCATGCGCAGAAGGTGTTCAAGCTTGTACTGCAGATGCCTGACAAGGCTCTGATTAAGGTTCTCTGCATCAAAAAATTTATTATATATGCGACTGTCTTCAATAAATTCATAGAAAAAATCGTGTTTAATATATGGAAGTGTTTTAAGCAATATCTGTTTTTTAAGAGGGCCAGGCAAAACTTGAAATATAAAAGTTTGATAGGAAGATCTATCTTGCTGTCTAATAAAATTTTTAAAGAGTTCCGAACATAGTCGCATAAACTTATTTTCTAGTAAGAGACCATACATATTAAAGCCATGAAGATAATGATAGCCAGCAAAGATTTCATCTCCACCCTGTCCATCCAGGAGTACTGTAACTCCGTTTTCCTTTGCAATTTTCATTACTTCGTATTGCGAAAAAAAGGAATAACTTGTTGTCGGTTCATCATTGACATATACAAATTCCCGCAAGTTTTCAGCGGCTGTTTTTGCAGTGGGGTATGTCCTAAAATTTCTAAAAGGGTATTTTCTGTTAAGGATATCAATGTAGCATGTTTCATCGATTTTGTTATCCGGGAAGGATGCTGTGAAAGTAGGATATTCAGTACAGGCCAGGTTGTGCCCAAAGAGAATTCCAAGCAGTATAGAAGAATCCAGACCTCCGCTAAGACATGAACCTACAGGGACATCGCTTCGCATCCTGATCTGTACTGCTGAGACGAGTATATTGTGAATCGTGTTTTTTGCGTCAATCTCATCATATTTTGCCGAATTTTTCAGAAAAATTTCAGGGTCCCACCATTGGAACAATTTCAACCCGTCTTCATTATAGGTGGCATAATAGCCGTTTGGAATCCGATTTATTTCATTAAAGAATGTCTCATCGAAAACATCTGTTCTGTTGAAAACCAGATAATCAAAAAGGCTTCTGTAGTTTAGCGAGAGCCTTAATGAAGGGGTTAAACTAAGAGCCTTTATCTCTGATGCAAAGTAGATGGCTGAATCTGTAACAGCATAATATAGCGGCTTGATCCCGACGCGGTCCCTTGCCAGAAAAAGGGTCTGTTTTACAGAATCATAAATCACAAAGGCAAACATGCCGTTGAATTTACTTAAACATGACTCGCCGTACTGCTGATAACACTTGAGCAGTACCTCGGTATCAGTCCTTGTCTTGAAATGCCAGCCAAGAGATTCAAGTTCTGTCCTGAGTTCTAGATAATTATATATCTCTCCATTATAAACAAGCTGAAATCTACCATCATCGGATATAAAGGGTTGATGGCCGTCCCTGGAGAGGTCAATAATAGCAAGGCGGCGATGGCCCAGGACACAATTGCTGTCTATAAAAAGTCCTTCATCATCAGGCCCGCGATGCTTCTGGATATCGTTAAACCTTTTTACAAGGGCAATATCTTCCTGAGAAATCTGGTTATATTTAAATATCCCTGCTATTCCGCACATTTGATTTGATACCTTTTAAAGTTACCATTCAGGCTTTCATGTATGCTATCGGGATAATTTTGTACAAGATCCACGAGCCAGGCGGTGACATCAATTTTATCCTTAAGCATGTTTATGCGCTTTTCCTGCCATTGTGCCTCCATATCTAGGGATGCCCAGGTTTTAACTGTGCCGATAATGCTACTCCATTGTTTCAACTGATAATGTTTTATTAAGTTATATTTATTGTCTTGCTCAGTAGTGTATCCTCTGCCTGTGTTGGAAATAAAGATAGCCGGGATGCCAAGACATGCTGCTTCAGAGGCCATAGTAGCTGATTCCCCAACAACCATTTTACATTTCATCATCACATTATGAATTTCTGACGGAGGAAATTTGACACCTAGATCAGTTATCTCTTCAGGAAGAGGGGATTCGGATGATATATAAACAGCGCCGAATTTCTTCAAGGTGTTGGCAAGTTCTATTTTTTGTCTGTCGGATAAACCCTTTTCTCCGATATCATGACCGGCTTTCCAACCTACAAACCTTAACAGAAAAATATTTTCCCGCTTAATATTAGATGGCAGATACCTGGGACTGAGATATGCAAGTTCATGATAACCAGGATAAAATATCTGATTTTTCCAGGAACCACATACTTTGTGATTCCAGCAGGAAGGAGAAAAAACATGTGTGCTTAAGGGGAAAGATAATCTGTTTGCCCATTTATCGTTTTCAGTATCCGAAAAAGCAAGTGTCGGTATTTTATAATAGCGTCCGACCGGTGCATTAAAAATCCCATTCATCTGTAACATAATATCAACCGGATTTGATTTTATTATTTTTGATATCTTAATTTGCTGTTCGAACAGTTCTTTCACTAACCCGACTATTCCAGCTCTCTTCTCAGTAAGAATAATATATGGAATATTATATGACTTTAATAAACTAAGTGTGAATTCTTTGTTTCTTGCGCCAACAATCACCTTATGTCCATTTTGTTTAAATATCTTAATTGCATTTCTAAAAAGATGCACATGTGCAGGGTGACTGATATTAACAAATATGTTCATCCATTTACTCCTTCGTTCTTTGTAACATTAAAATAATTTTCAATAATTCCGACGGATTATCTCATGTATACTAATAATAAATGTTTTTTTCTGGCAAGTTTCTATCGTTTATCTTTCATGAGGATTTGCAAATTCATTAATCATTGATAAATTCTAGTAAATAAAGTATTTCCTAATTATCTAATCGTTTCATAAACAAAGATCGTGCCACTTTATTTACTATATGAGTTTAATAAATATGATTACGTTGAATATCTATTAGGGGTTAAATGTACTATGAACATATCGATAAGAAAGAGTAATATAAAGATAGGTTCATCAATCGGACCTTTGTATCAGGATATTTTTAGTATTGTATTCATATTCTTAATGAACCCAATCCTCTATTTTATCACCCTGAGTCCTGGAATCTTTCCTCCCGATCTATTTGCATATCTGACATTTGCAAAGAATCTTTTTAACACAGGCCTTTTATATCTGCCTTCGTGGGGACATATTGATACTGGTCTTATTCTTCCACCCATATATCCTTTTCTTATCGCCGTTGGCAGATTTTTCTCGTCCGAGACCTTAAATGTCGCGGAATATATCAATAGTATCTGCATGTTGTTATTTTGCATTCCTGCATTCCTGCTAATAAAACAATTGGCAAATCGCGTAATAGCGGTTATTGCGCTGATCCTTATCCAGGTCAATTACTACTTTTTTCTGGTCGGTATGAGGCCTTTAACAGAAGCAGTCTTTTTATTAACAATTGGTTTCACTCTTTGGCTGTCTTTACTGGTAATCAATTCCTGTCATAAAAAACAACATGTATTGTTGTTTTTCCTCGGTTTATCATGCAGCCTAGTCTTTTTATCAAGACAAATAGGGGTGGTTATCTATTTGTTTATAGGGCTTCTATTCCTTTTCCAATGGTTTATTCAATCAAAAAACAGCCGACGGACAATACTGAATAAATACCTTATCGTAGCCTTTGGTTCTCTTGTGATACTGGTTCCCTATTCAATAGTACTCTATTGGCAGACAGGCCAACACCCTTTAAAGCAGCACTTCAGAAAAAATGAATACGTTGTAAAAGTTGATGATTCCAGAATAATAGAAAAAATAGAGCAGGCAAAAGATCTTCCTGATAATTTAGTTAAACTTATTGAAGGACAACCTGATTATGAGTATGGTATTATTTATGCGCAGAGGAGACGAATGCGTGAGCTTCTCCCTGATGCCTCAGAGATGTACAGTAACGTACATTTTGAAGGGAAGGAACAATCAGGTAGTTTAAAAAAGGCTTTATTAGGTTTATTAAACCCAAGGGTATACTTTAAAAAGATATGGAACAATATCCTTAATCTGCAAGTCAGCCTGGGGAGCTTCGGGACTATACTGTTTTTCATTTTGTGTTTTGCCCCTCTGTTTCTAAAAACTGATAAAAAAAGAAGTCTTGAAAGATTCTTGCTGCCATCATTTATAATCATATACCTTCTTGCCATATCTGTGTTAACAGATAAAATTGCCAGGTATGCCTACATTCTTTTTCCCTTCTGCCTGATGCACATATCAATAGAAATGGATATATTGTTCAATAAATTAAAGAGAATACCTAAATTCAAGCTGCCTTCTTTTTTAATGATATTTTTTATATTTACTTCAGTGCTTGCTACTACTCCAAGATTTTTTACAGATCTCAGCCTGAGCCCAAAATATTTGGGTATTGATAATGAATATGGTTATGACTTTAAAAAAATAGTAAATGGTGAACCAGTATTCAGCCTTTTTCCCTATGAAGCATATATTATCGGGAGCCCGTATCATATTCTACCCAATGACTCGCTTGAAAAGGTGGCTGCCTATGGCAAAAAAACAGGGGTGCGCTGGATTCTGTTATTTCACAGCACAAGCTCTATCAGTGAGCTGCAAATGTATGAAAATCTTAAATGGTATTCAAGCAGGGCACTGGAAAAGATATACCCTGATCTGGTCAAGTTCCGGCTTGGAAGAAAGGATGAATCTCTCATGCTTTATGAAATATTGTAAATAATTGGTATTAATTATTACAGTCTCCTAAAAACTCATATCCGCTATGGCGCGACCTCAAGTTAAGACTTAATGCCTGATTTTATTGTTCCTGTTAAAGATATAAAATACTTAAAATCTATACCCTTTTACTAATATCCATTCGGGTGTTTATCATGCCATCGCCACGGAGTTACTATCATGCTTTTGATATCTCAATATTGAATCCAATAGGGAGATGGATGCTGAAACATTATTAAGATAATATTTGCCAGGGTCAGTGACTGACTCCCCAACATAGGCAAAGGCAGCAAAATGCATTACAGCCTGTATGCTGTAGTCTTTGAATATCCGGCTTAAAAGCGATGCATCTTCCATAGGGCCTTCAATAAAAGGCCCCCACTTTACTGCCTCATGGTGCCCGTAAACAAGATTATCCAGCACAACAGGGGTATACCCTTTTTGATAAAGGTATTTGCACATATGGGAACCAATATAGCCAGCCCCTCCGACAACCAGTATGTTAATTTTATTTTTCATATAATTTTTATACAGCTCCGCCCTTTAAGTTACATGTCTCATGGCTTTCTGCAAAACATATACCGTTGGCCAATAGAATATAAATATTTCTATTTTCCTGGCGCTTCCCAGATGAGTAGTTTTGGCCTGGTTTCGAGTTTTGGCTTCAGGTTCTCATACTCTTCTCTGGTCAGCACAAGAGAGCGTATCTTTCTTTTAATATATCTTTCGGTTTTTCTACTCAAATCATTAAGGTGATATTCATCAATATTCCCCACCAGAAGGAGATCCATTATGCCGGTATCTTTCCCTTCAGCATAATCGTCCAGCAGAAAGGCAAGCTCAAGGTCGCCCAGCCTCGTTACAATGCTGTCTATCACCTGATCAAGACCCATTACCTTGTTTACCATTGACTTAAGTTCAGGGAACAGGGGATGTTTTTTATTTGCCCTGTAATAGATCTGCCTCCCGTCCTTTTCAGATTCAAGAAATTTTGTTTCTGTGAGCTGGTTTAACTCTTCCCGGACTGCATTGGTTGAAACATTGAATTCACTGGCAAGTTCTCTCAGGTATGACCTGGCATCAGGGTTAAAAAAGAGCCGTACAAGAAGCTTTATTCTTGTCTTTGATGCGATCAATCCTGAAAAAAGGTCATTCATAATTATCCTATTATGAGTAGAAATGCTACTCATAATAAGGCAATAGAATATGAATGTCAATAGATAAAAAAAGGTACAAGGCGCCAGGCCCAGGGCGCAAGGGGTGTCCACCTTTGGCAGAGGCTACAGCGAGAAAGAGGTGCAAGGAGCACTATGCTAATAATCCTGTGATATGTTTTACCATGCCAGTGTAATTATTTTTAGTAAAAAGGTCAAAATCATCAGAATATCTACGTTTGTAAAATATTATAGTTGAATATAGAATAGAATATTGCCTAATTCCTGCACCTTTGATAATTATTATCCAAACACAAACATGGAGGGCTACGAAAATGCGTGTAAAGCTTGATAAAATCATGTGCGCTACCGATTTTTCAGAATTATCCAATCATGCGGTCTTTTATGGGGCCTCCCTTGCCAGGGAGTATAATGCAAAACTGTATTTGTGCCACGTGATTGACCTCTCTTCAGCCACCATGTACGGCGAAGCCACATACGCATTTGAATCACAGCTGACCCATATGGAAGATTATGCCCATAAACGCATGAAACGTATAATGGAGAAATACAGCATAGACTGGGAACCTATTGTTACCATCGGTAATGCCGCAGATGAAATCACCCGTCTTGTCCACGAAAACCGGGTTGATCTGGCCATTACAGCTACAAGGGGCAGGGCAGGCCTTAAAAGGCTTGTGCTGGGCTCTGTTACAGAACATTTGATGCACAGCCTTCCATGCCCTCTTCTTACTGTTCACGACCCTGAAAATGATCCGGCCCTTACCAGGGATAAGGAGATCAGGTTCAACCGTATTCTTGTCGGGTCTGATTTCTCCTCTGATTCAAATCTTGCCCTTGAATATGGCCTGGCCCTGGCCCAGGAGTACCAGTCAGACCTCTATATCGTTCATGTGCTTGAAACCCCCCGTTATAAGGATATCCCGAAATCTGTTCAGGGGGCACGCGAGGAAATCAGAAAGAGCCTTCATAAGCAGCTTAAAGACCAGCTGGAGGCCCTGGTGCCAGAGGAGGCATATAACTGGTGCAAACCCAAGACACGCCTGCTTTCAGGAATCGCACATGAAGAGCTTGTTAAATTTGCGGATGTGCAGGATATTGATCTCATTATTATGGGTGTAAGGGGGCACAGCCTTGTGGAATCATTATTTGTGGGGGCAACCACGGAAAGGGTCATTCGTAAGGCAGGGTGTTCTGTAATGTCTGTAAGGCCTATTGGCAGACAGGGCTAACCAGCATAAATCTGTTTCCTGCCCTGCTCTCCGGAAAGGGTTACCTCTTTCGCCTGACAACCCTTCTTTTTCTGCGAACCACTCTTTTCGGTGCACTGGCATCTCCTGAACCAGGATCAGTCAACGTATCATCTGCATCAGAACCTGACATTTCCCAGGGGAATTTCTGCCAGTGTGCACATGTCGCCTTCGGGCATTTCAGAAAGCTTTTTCCGCTGCTGTCAGTAACCTCAATCAGGAAGTTGCTAGCACATTTAGGGCAGTCAATATAGTAGGGCTTTCCCCAGCTGATAAAATTGCAGCCACTGCTTGAACAGTGATAATAGGTCTTTCCCTTTGCTGTCTCACTTGTTTTGATGCTGCCTGTGCCGCACAGCGGGCATTTGAGGCCGAGCTGTGCCTCAAATTCAAGTATCCTGTCTTCAATCTCCCTGTCATCAGGCGGTTCAAACCCCTCAGAGGTCTCAGCCTGAATATCCCTATCATCCTCATCTGCTCCTGTTTCAAGTTCAGACATATCCCGGGGAGGGTTGATATCTTTTGTATATTTGCCAGTTTCCGGTAAACCACCTGTTTCAGCATCATGATCTATTTTTGAAGATAATGAGGCGGATGTATCCTGACTTACAGCCGGCTCAACAGCTGATGGTTGTTGAATGCTTTTGATTATGGAAGAGGGTTTTATTACCTTGTCTGTCCGCAGCTGGCTGAAAATATCAACCGGTTTTACAGGGATAACAACCGGCCTCTTTTCCTTTTTTTCAACAGGGGTGTCATCCCCGATCCTCAGATGAGAGAACCTCTTTTTTGCGGATTTGGCTGCTGCCTCATTAACAGATACCCCCTGGATATCAAGCATCTGGTGAAACTGTTTGCATGCATCCTCCTGTGACTTTCTGCCTGCTGTCACCTCGTCTATCATCTGCCCTAGATATGCAACCAGATTAAGGCCCGGCATATTGGGAAAGATGCGATCAAAAAGCTGCGCCATGCTGATCATGGGCTTGTTGCAGAACATACGCTCATCTGTGATCTTCAGGTAATTCTTGTTTATCATATCCTCTATGACATTCCTGATTTCACTGTCAGGCTCAATACTCATCTCAGCCAGCTCTTCAATAAGAGTGGAGGCAGTATATCGCGGCGGGGGCAGGGCCGGGAAGGTCTCTATTTCTGTCTCACGTGTAGCAAGGAGCACAACACATGATACGGAAAATAAATTAAGTTCAAGTTCATCTATTCCGTATCTGGTGCCAAGCAGGTGCTCAATATGAATGCCAAGTATATTATTGAACTCCCTTATCAGGGGCATACTGCCTGAATCAGCCACCTGTACTACAGGCTGTTCCTCATTAGCTTGGGTCTGATTATTTTCAGCGCTCTTCTTCGAAGTGTCATTTTCCATTTTTATTCCTGTTTATCCTTTATCCCTTTCAGGTAAATCTCATGCAGCACTTTTTATATTGTCCAGTATATTATCCACCTTTTTACCCATCTCATCAGATGTGTCAGGAGCAAGATCATCAGATGCATCAGTCTCTTTTCTAGAAACAGCGCCTGGCTCTTCACCCGTGATCTCTTTTCTGTTATCAATATTTACTGAGAGATAATCGCCGTTTCTGTCAAGCAGCACTGAAAGGTTTACCTTAACTTCAAATGAAAGCTTATATGCAATCTGATTATTTATCGCAATGATATCACCGCTCTTGTATTCTATATCCTCCTCAATGCGGAGGTTATGCTCCTTCATGATAATCCTCTCGATTGCACTCCAGTCAAGGTCAGCGGTTATTGCATCCATTAACTCCTGCTCGCCATTTTTGATTATCTCGGAATTTGTTATTTTCATGCCTTACTCCTCCTCATCATTACAACTCATGGAACCTATTATTTCCCTTGCAAGAGAAATAAAACCTTTTGATCCGTCAGATGATATATCTGTAAGGATTACTGATTTCTGATGACAGGCAGATTCCTTAATGCTGCTGCACCTTGGAATAACACTCCTGTATACCATGCCATTAAAACCCTTCCTTACCTCACCGGCTATCCGTACGGAGAGCGGTTCATGGGGGTTGAACATGTTCAGCAATATCCCCGCTATTTTAGTATGTGCCCTGTATTTTTTTTTTAACCCCTTAAAGAGCGTAAAAAACTGTCCAAGTGATTCAAGGGCAAAATATTCACACTGCAAAGGTATTATTAAACAGTCAGCCGCAATTATTGCGTTTACACTGAGAAAACTGAATGAAGGCGGGCTGTCTATTATTATAAAATCAAATTCCTTTTTTATTCCACTTAGCAGTCTGTCAAGTATATGCTCACGGTCATTATG
>CAYWRH010000022.1:0-39572 GCA_964460435.1 uncultured Desulfatiglans sp. | reverse complement strand
ATTGTAGGATCAGAATTTAATTTTAAAATTATTGCATTATTAATATATATCTTTCTCGGAATTATACTCACATTACCAATTTTTTTAATCGAGCAAGCTCTGCTGTTTTTTGGTATTGAAGTAAAATACCAATTTCTTTGGGTTTATATACCTATCCCAATCTTAATAACCATCCTTTTTAAAAAGATATTTAAGCTTCATTATGGAACCAACTATCTTTCAAAAAATAATACTTCTATACAAAGGCAAAAAGATAGAAAAGGTAATAAAAGAAAGAAAACTAAAAAAGAAATTGCAATCCTTATATTTTTTACAATTTTTGCAGGAACATCTATAGCCTTAGCGATTGACTCAGTACACTCATTTTTAATACCTGAGATAAAAGACTATATTGTTTTATTTATAGGCTTAATGGTCATATTAGGAATAATATTAATGGTTATTTCAAAAATATTGGAAATAATAAAATTTGGGAATAAACTATTTTTAAAATAAAACCGGGGAGCAATTGATATGGGGGCTAGAAGGCGTAGTTAATAAATTAAATAAATTTATCTTTTTATCTGCGTCCCCTACTTTTCATTAAATACGACTGAAAGCTCCTAGCGCTTGTCGCCATGGTCTGAGCCAGCGACCATCATTTCGAGGCTCATCCATAAGTATATCTTCCTCTTCGATTGCTTGCCAATTGCGTTCTGCAGTGTGTAGCCATTCTCTTACTAGGGGTAGTCCCTCCTCAGTAATATTTTGCTCTGCCTTCCCAAACCAACTCAAATATTGACGCCAGCTTTTTGCCAACCATGCTTCTCCTTGATAATTATCCAGATGATCTAATACTGCTCTCCCCGAAGCACTATCAGAATACCTTCCGCCTATAAGATGACCAAATTTATTATTTTGAATACGACGTATATCTGCCTCTCTGAGAAATGCCATTAAATTATGTTCAAACCAATATGATAACTGACCACCCCCACCCCCCGGTGGTTCTTCAAAACGGGACATTGTAAACCTTCTGAGATTAAAAAACTTACTAGTGCAACAGTTTGTAGCACCCGCGGCTTTGAATAAAATCATATCAGAGGATGAATAGGCTACTGTGACCGGGGCAGATCCCTCTAGCAAGGAAATCAATAACATTAAATTAAATAGCCCATCAGAATCACATATCTCTCTTCGGGGTTCAATATCTGTCTGAACAACAACATAGAAGCCATCCGTGTCGTACCTCGTCAATATACTTGCAATCTGTCTTACTCGGTTGCCATTTTCCAGTTCAGAAAGAGAGACCAAGCATGTTGTCAGGGTAGCAATATCATGGGAAATTCGGTTTTTAAGATTACGGCTTGTTTCAGTACAAGTATCATAAAAATCATCACTAAATCTTCTGGGCATTGTTACTGGAGAAATTACTGCTTCTATTCCCAATTCTTCTGAAAATTCGACAAGGCTGTTAATCACTCCATTCCAGCCTTCGGGCGTACTAAAGTCAGCGGTATCAAAAGCATCAGGGAAATATGGCTGCAGAACTAAATTTTCACGTTCAGCTCTGGGATAATACAATTGAGGATCGAGTATGATGTTAAAATTTCCTCTCCTCCGGAAAATTGGCATATCTTCACGTAATTTATCAGGCTCTCTGTTTACGGGGCTTAAGATAATACCCTTAAATTCTTCCAGATCTTCTTCGCCGACTAAATTCTCAGTGTTATGCCCCATTTGAAGAAATGCTGTCATTTTGTCAGCTCCTTTTTGCAGTTTTCTACTTCAATAAGAATCTTATCAGGGTGCGAAAACCTATCTATCGGCCAGGGTGAAATCATTTTTAATAGAAAACCGCACCCGGATTCCAAAGATGCTAAACGGAATTCATCGCTACAACTTGAACGGCTCATAACCTTATCCACTGCCTGGACAGGAGATTCTCCATTCCCTTGGTAAGGATGATTTCCGGTTAAACAGATTCCCAATACAACACCTATTGAAAATTGATCTGAACGCCAATCAATTAATTTTTTATCGTTATTTAATTGTTCGGGGGAGGCGTAAAAAGGTGTTCCAGGGCCATGATCAAGATAAGTTCGTGTTAAGGAAACATCTGAAAGGACTCGAACCAAGCCGAAATCAACAATAACAGGGTAACTATTTTCAGTCCTGAACATTATATTTTGAGGCTTAATATCACGATGCACAAGGAACTTTTCTCTTAAATGTGCAGTTGCTTTTATGAGTGCATTACAATATTCACAAATTTGCACAGGGCTCAGTTTTGTTCTAGATAATTTATCAGCCAGTGTGCCCCCTGAAAAATATTCCTCTAACACATACAGGAAAGAAGCATGGTTATTAGTTTTATGAATACCCCACCCATGCAATTTACCTATAAAATCAGATTCACACTGCTGCATTGCATTAATTTCTCTTTCAGCACGGAACAGATTGCATTTATCAGGATCGAAAATCTTTAGGGCCACGGGTAAGTTTCCCTCTATTTCTGTGAAATAGGCTTCTTTATATTCCCCATGTCCAATGTAGGATGGTTCTGAAAAAGAATTTTCCTTGCAAATTCCTAGCGCAATGTCTACAAAACACCCCTCCTCTCGCATGAATCTCCTCCATTAATGTAGTCAATGGCTGACTTCGTTAGCCAGGGACGTAAAGGCTCTACACATTTAGCCTTTATCTCAATATTAATTCCTGATTCATCCACGGAAATTAAACCAACTCCACGTCTGACAAATTCATGTTCCCGTTTTGCAGCCCTTAATGCAGTTTTTGAAGGGACAACAACATATGAATAGTGTGCAAAGCTCGAATTTCTGTATGCCTGATTTAATGCATGTTTCCATTTATCCAGTTTCATTTCAAATGCAATCAAAAAGCCGTTTCGATCACATATAATAACGTCGGTACGTCCTTCTGTATAATTGAATTCCTCAGCCTTGCATTCAAGGACAAAGGGAGAATGCCCATCTTCCAATGCAGTACTGAACACTTGCGTCAAATTACGTTCACTGTTAAACATAAAATCACCTGTAATACCTGACTTGCTTCAGTGTATAAGGTCTGTTGTTAAAAAAACCTCTATATCTGCAAGAAGTTAACAAACATGCCAGACACATTAAAATGAAAAGACATCAAATGCAGAAAAACCTATTTCAGGCCCAATTAATTGGTTACTTTTAAAACTACTGTTGTTTAAAAGCAAGAAAAAAGTGAAAGTGGAGGCTGCAAGGTTATTAGGTTTAACATCATTAACCTTATAACAGCATTGTCATATTTAACAGTGAACCGCAAAAGTACTGTTCCCTGTTTAAACCACTGTCGATGGCTTGACAAACATTAATATTCCGACAATGCTAACCTGACAGGAGTAAATAAAACAGGAGGAATGCAAAATGTTTTCAGTAAAAGTTCTCCCAAAGGGACGGATAACCCTGCCGAAAGAGATTCGCCAAAAACTGCATATCCAGGTTGGCGACACATTGTTAATGGATGCAGATAGCGAACAGATTATTTTTCGGAAAGGTAAAACCATCTTTGATTTTAAAGGGGCTTTACCCAGTATGGGAATGACTATTGATGAAATTCGAGAAAAAGGAATCGCTGCCTGAAGCAAAGCCTTTAAAATTCGGAACTGTAAATCTAACTGTTTGAAACAATCTTTATTTCCAGATGACAATTTAATGCATCAGCATATCTTTTTATAGTTGCAATTGATGGAGAGTGTTTTCCGCTGCCTAGTGAAGATTCAAGCCTTGTGATTGCCGGGGCTTTTGTGCCCATCCGTTCTGCAATTTCAGCCTGGCTGACTCCCACTTTCTGTCTTGCATCCAATAGCTCGCGTAACAGCTCAAATTCCGGCTCAAATGCCCTGTACTCAGCCTTTACATTTTTTCTCTTCAATGCCTTTTCTTTAAGTTCAGAATGTGTCATTTTCTAAAACCTCCTTTATCCTTACTTGAGACCCCTTTATGATCACTGGATTCCACGGTCAAGCCGTGGAATGACAAAAAGGGGTTATACAAAGGTTCAGGGTATCAAATGTTCAGCCCGTTAACCCACTCACGATTTTCTCCATCATGTCTGGTCTGAATCAGGTAATACGCATGACCTGTTTTCAAGCATCTCCACTGCGGATTCTTTTCCTGATGATCTCACATCAATACTCCTGCATATTCTTCCATCAACGAGCTCTATTATACGATCAGACATTATAGCCACCTCCCTGTCATGAGTCACCATTACAAGGGTGGTATTGTTTTCCCTGTTGATCTCTCTTAAAAGAGAGAGCACCTTTGCCCCTGTCTCCCTGTCAAGGTTACCTGTGGGTTCATCCGCAAAAATTACCTTCGGCCTGTTGATAAGCGCCCTTGCTATGGAGACACGCTGCTGCTGGCCGCCTGATATCTGCGTTACATATTTATCCTTTGTGTCGCTTAAACCCACACGGTCTATAAGCCTGTTTGCCTCATCTATCAAGGCCGGGCCAGGCCTTCCGCTCTTTATCCAGTGGGGCATCAGGATATTTTCAAATACTGTAAACTCCGGCAGCAGGTGATGGAACTGGAAGACAAACCCAATGTTCTTGTTTCTGAATGATGCAAGCCTGTTGACGTTTATATCTGAAAAGGAGTTGCCATCTATCACAATCTCTCCGGAGGTAGGCGGGTCTAAAAGGCCTAAACAGTTTAAAAGGGTGCTTTTCCCGGAACCGGAAGGGCCGATCAGGGCGGTGAAGGTGTTCCTCTCTATTTCAAGGTCTATATCAAACAGGACATGGGTTTTGATTGTTGTGCCGTAAACCTTGTTGAGGCCCTTTACCCTTATCATGTAATCAGCCATTACGTATCACCTCAATGGGCGATAATCTTGATGCGCGGTTTGCAGGTATGGCAGATGCCACAGTTGATGCAATAACAGCAAGAATGACAGGAACTATGATATAGGAGCTCTTAATCTCAAGGCCAAAGGCTATCATATCTCCCATTGCCCTTATAAATAAAACTGAGATGCCGTAACCTATGCCAACCCCTATTACAGCCCCTGTTGCCCCCAGGATAAAACCCTGTACAACAAATATCTTTGCGGAACTTGTGTCAGTAGCGCCCATTGCCTTGAGGATGCCTAGCTGCCTTGATTTCTGTACAGCAGATATGGCAAGTACGCTCGCAATGCCCAGGGATATGGAAAAAAGCACAAAGAACTGTATGGTATAGGATGATGAGCTCTGAGACGAAAGGGCCGCAAGCATCTCCTTGTTTGTCTTCTGCCACGATTCAATCTTTACCTTGGTAAAATAACCTGAATATTTCTGCGCTATTGCTTCGGCCTCAAAGACATCCTTAACCTGCGCCTCAATCGCAGAGACACCGTCAATACTGAAAAAGGCCCTTACCCTGTCAAGGGAAAGGACTACAAGGCTGCTCCCTGTTGCTGTGCCCAGATCAAAGATACCCCCTGCTATCAGAGAGACATTCTCGCCTTTATCATTCCTCATGATAAATTTGTCCCCTATTGTAAGGGCGAGTTTATCAGCAAGTTCCTTTGCAACAAGGGCGGTTTCGCCTGAAAACCTCTCTTTGCCGGAAATAAGCTTCTGCCTTATCCTGTAGATGCCCGGCCCGTCAGGCTCCAACAGCCCCTTTACCCGCACAGGATGCACTGTGCTCCCCTGAAGCACAAAGCCGTTCCCGTTTGCAACAGGGGATATATAAATAAACCTCTTATCCTTTTTAAGCGTTAGCACATACTGCTGCCATGAAAATATCTCAGGCCTCTCCTCAATGGCCGCCTTCCTAAACTCTTTAAGAGTGTCTGAGCCCATATCAATGGGCGCAGGAATTCTATCTTCAGGGGATATTACAAGGTGCGGGGCAGACCCCACAGTCCTTTCAATGATGCTCTTTTGAAGGCCTCCTATCAGGGAGGATAAAAAAAACTGCACAGCCACACCCATGGCAATCCCAAGTATAATAAAAAGGGTCTGAAGCCTCCCTTTAATGAGAAACCGCCATGCAATCATGATTTCATAATTGTTAAGCGCCATATTACCTGTCCGGTGGTGTGTATAAAACGCTGTTTTCAGGTATATCCTCAACTATTACCCATTTCTCACCAACCTCCCGGAAGCCCGTTTTTACAGGCTTTATACCCTCTTTACCCTTTATGTAGACAAATCCGGCCCCATCAGCACGCACAAGAAAACTTGAAGGGGCTGCTAGCACGCTATTGAACCTGTCTGCTATGATCTCAACGTTTCCTGTCATGCCGTACCTGATAAAATCATGTTTACCAATGACCTTTAATCTTGTAAGACAGCTTCCCCTTGATACATCAACATCAAGGCAGACAAAAAATACCTTTGCAGCTATCTTGACTGAAGGATATGCATCCAGAACAATAAAGGCATCCTGGTTGTTTTTGACAAAGGGCATATCCCGCTGGTCTATGTTTGCCTCTATCTCCCACTCCCTCTCCTCTATCATACTAAGCAGTTCCGAGTTATCATGGATCGATTCACCCGCAGTGAAATATACATCCGTGATTATCCCTTTGTAGGGGGCCTTTATCTGTTTGTCATCAATGGCCTTTTCAGCCAGTTTAATCTCCTCTGTAAGTACACGCTTTTCTGTTTCAAGTTTTGCCAGCACCCCTGAAGCGCTGAAGGTATCTATTGCAATTTTTGTCTGGTTGTATCTGGAAAGGGCCTGCTCATAACCCTCTATAGCCGCATCCAGTTCTACATCAGAAACGCCTCCGGCCTCTGAAAGTTTTTTAAGCCTGTTCATATAGCGTTCCGAATTACTCAGTGTTGAGGCATCCTTTTTAAGCTGCTCATGCAGCCTTGGCAGCTCACTCTTTTTTGAATCCTCTATCTGCAGGTTAATGGAGGTTAATCTGCCTTTACTTATATTAAGGTTTCTGCGTTCCCTGTAATCATCGATCAGGGCAAGTATCTCGCCCTTTTCTACCCTTGCCCCCTCTGTTACGTTAAGCTGTATGATATCTCCCCCTGCCTTAGCCTTAACCCTGTAGGGCTTTGGCTCACTAACAGTACATGAGGCAAGCACCGTATAATCGAGGTTTATCGGTTTCAGGGTATAGCTCTCCTGCCCCCTTTCGCCGCATGATACAAACAAAAGGGGCAACAAACAGAGGAACAGGTGAACATGTAACTTAGTGTGATATTGTCTCATAATTTTACTGCCTGCGCCAAATCCGGCTTTAAAGATTCTTTTTATACTCCTCAACCCACTCAAGGTTTTCCTTTATCATGTCAGGGATGGGTAAGGAATAGGGGCACCGTGTCATACACTCGCCGCACCCTGTGCACTGGGCAGCCTTTTTAAGTAATGAGATGATCAGCATATTTTTCAGGGCCTGTGGCCCGAGCCTCTTTACAAAGGATTTAATCCCCATAACCATCTGTATGTGTATCCCAGCAGTACATGGAAGGCAGTAGTCACAGCGGCGGCAGAATTTTTTGTCATACTCCTTCCTTATATCCCCAATCTCCTTTTCTTCCTGCGGCGAAATCAAATAGCTGCCGTTAAATACCTCCCAGTTCCGGTCAATCAGCCTCTTGTCTTCTACTCCGGCCAGCACAAGGATTTCAGGGATTGATAATACCCATTTGAGAGCGAGCACAGGGTTTTCAATTACACCGCCTGAAAATGGCTTCATCGCAAGTATGCCTATATTCTTTTTTAATGCCTTCGGGACTATCCTCTCCTTTGCAGCCGGCTCAAGAAAGCTTAAACAGACCATGATGGTCTCAAAAAGGCCATCATCAATAATCCTCTCCAAAAGGTCAAGACTGTGGCTCGTAACCCCTATGTGGCCAATCAACCCCTGCTCCTTTGCCTTTCTTAACCCCTCCAGTGCCCCGCCCGGCCTTAACACCCTTTCATACTCGTCGCTGGAGCTTACTGCATGACACTGGTAGATATCTATATAATCGGTCTTAAGGTTCTTAAGGCTTACCTCTATCTCCTTCTGTATGCCGTCGGCAAAACGGTTCATGGATTTTGTGGCAAGCACCACTCTTTTATCCGTCTGTTTCAGGGCCATGCCTATACGTGCCTCGCTTGTGGAATACATGCGCGAGGTATCTATAAAATCCATGCCTGTCTCTACAGCATGGAGCACCACCTCCACTGCCTCTGCCTCACTTACACGCTGAATGGGTATGCCTCCGAAACCAAGCCTTGTAACCTCCAGCCCTGTGCTGCCAAGTGTGACTTTATTCATATTTTCTCTCTTTCTTTTTTTGTGCAATACAGCTATACCAGTTATATCCTGGCTATATTAATAGAATAAAACACTATTATTCAACCTTTATATCATACAAAGGATCTAATCATGGAAGAAAAACTCTATCTGTTCAGGATCAGCCTTTTAGGCACAGTTCCGGAGATATGGCGGCGTTTTACTGTTCCAACCGATATTCCCCTTGACCGTTTTCACGATGTAATACAGATTTTCATGGGGTGGACAGACAGTCATCTGCATGAGTTTACTATCTCTAAAAAGCACTATACTGAATACCCTGAGTCAAAAGAGGATGGTCTTCCATGCGGGAAATACAGACTGGGCGACCTGGTTAAAAGAAAAGGGGCAGTCATTAAATATCTGTACGATTTCGGCGACTTTTGGGAACATGAACTTATTCTTGAAAACAGCAGTTTTAGCGACAGGAACCTGCCAATCCCTGTCTATTGTCTGGAGGGAAAAGGGGCATGTCCACCGGAAGATGTTGGAGGAGTAAACGGATATAAAGAGTTCTGCAGAGTGATGAAAGATCCGTTCCATGAAGAATATAATTCATATAAAGAGTGGTATGGCGGCAATTTTGACAACATACAGTTTGACCCGGATGAGGTGAACTGGGAAATATTGAAATATCTCAGATGGTCAAGGGAGAGGCTCTTACCGTGGAAAACAGATTAGAGAGGCAGGGCGCTACTTCTCCTGTTAAGGGAGATAAAGCAGGGAATAACCGGAAATTCAATATCACCTTTTTCATGGTCTCAGCCCTTCTTCTGTGCCTGATATTATGCCTGAACAGGATTTTTAATATTTTTTCCATAGAAAAAGATTGGGGCCATCTTGCCTATGAGATCATGATTGTTCTTGTTGTAAGCTCTGCCCTGGCATCGGGAAAGATCAGGGAAAATTTTAAGTACCTTTCCATATGGGGCGGGATTTTTATCATCCTTCTCACAGGTTACAGTTATCGTTTTGAACTCGCAGAGATCAGGGACAGGGTAATTATGGAGCTTGTTCCTTCAAAGGGGATTCAGGATAAATTAGGAGCCATCAGTTTTCCATTATCATCTGACGGACATTTTTATATCAAAGCTGAAGTTAACAACATTCCGATCATATTTCTTGCTGACACTGGCGCAAGCGATATAGTGCTTTCGCCTGATGATGCTAAAAGGCTTGGGATTAATTTAAACGACCTGCATTATGACCGCTTCTATGAAACTGCAAATGGCCATGTGCGAGGCAGCTCTATACAGATAGTTGATCTCAAAATTCGGGCGCTTCATTTAAAAAACATCAGGGCATCTGTAAACGAGGCTATAATGCAGAACTCTCTGCTTGGAATGACCTTTTTCAAAAGATTAAAAGGTTATGAGGTAAAAAATGGGATGCTTACTCTGTACTGGGATACAGATGAAAGATAAAAAAGTGAAAGATGAGCATGAAACAGGTTTGCGCAGATAGGGAATACATAAAAACAGGCCTTGGCATTGATGCCGGCGGCACATACACAGATGCGGTAATTTATGACCTGGAAAAGGATATTACCATCTGCAAGTCAAAGGCCCTTACCACAAGGTGGGATTTTACTGTCGGTATCAAAGAGGCTATAAACAATCTGGATAGAGACTATCTGCCCCTTATAGAGCTGGTATCGCTGTCCACAACCCTTGCCACAAATGCCATTGTAGAGAATGAGGGGCAGAAGGTAGGGTTGATACTCATGCCCCCCTATGGCCATGATGTTACAAAAAATATCTCCTACCTCCCCAGGGCAATAATACAGGGGCAGCTTGAGATCTCCGGCGAGGAAATCACACCCGTAAACCCTGATGAGGTCAGGGCTATTACAGCACAGATGATAGAGAAAGATCACGTGACTGCATTTGCTGTATCGGGTTACGCCGGTTCTGTGAATCCTGAGCATGAGCTTAAGGTAAAAAGGATCATTCAGGATGAAACCGGACTTTTTGTCTCATGCGGCCACGAGTTGTCTGATACACTCAATTTTCAGACAAGGGCTGTTACAGCCATGCTCAATGCAAGGATCATCCCCAGGCTCGCAAACCTGCTTATTGACCTTGAAAAGGTTCTGCATGGATATAGTATCGGTGCACCGGTTGTTGTAGTTAAAGGAGATGGCACTCTCATGAGTGCGGAGATGGCCAAAAAGCGACCTGTTGAAACCATACTTTCGGGCCCTGCTGCAAGTGTAGCTGGCGCCAGGCATCTTACAGGCCTTGATGATGCCATAGTGGTGGATATGGGCGGCACAACAACCGATACAGCCGCCATCTCAGAGGGGCTTGTAAGGTTAAATGAACATGGTTCCATGGTGGGGGGCCACAGGACCCATGTAAAGGCGCTGGATATACGCACAGTAGGCCTTGGCGGAGACAGCCTTATTCTTTATGAAAAGGGCAAATTCAGGATTGGCCCAAAGCGGGTTGCGCCTGTTGCATGGCTCGGGCACTATTATCAGGGCACAGGGGCTGCCCTTGATTTTATAGAGAATAATATAAAACATTATGGCGGCACCACCATGACAATGCAGATCATTGCACGTACAGGGGCTAAAAAATCCATTTTGCTTACGCCTATTGAAGAAAAAATTATCTTACTCCTTGATCAAAGGCCATATACCATTGAAGAACTTGTGCCCCTGTCCGGTGTGCTGTCCGAATGGACCCTTCCTCTAAAGCGCCTTGAAGAAAATTTTATGATCCAGAGGTGCGGACTAACACTTACAGACCTTCTGCATATTGATGGCAGGTTTAGGAAATGGGACACAAAATCATCTGAACGGTATGCTGGCTTTTATGCATCTTTAGCCAGGGTGCCCATTTCTGAATTGATTGATCGGCTGATGGATATGGGGGCGCGCCAGCTCTCCATTGAGCTAATTAAACATGCCCTGAATGATATCAACCCTGAAGAGCTGGACAGGAGCCCTGCATGCAGAAGACTCATTTATCACCTTCTTGTAAAGCAGCATCCGGATTATTCGGTGGCAATTAACCTTAAACACCCTGTAATTGGCATTGGGGCGCCCATTCATTTTTTTCTTAATAAAGCGGTAAAGCAGCTAAAGACAAATGCGGTTATCCCTGATGATGCTGATGTCGCAAATGCCATTGGCGCAATAACAAGTCAGGTGGTTGTGCATAAGAAACTGTCCATCCTCCATGACGGGCTTGGAAATTTTAGTGTTGAAGGGATATCTGGTATATGTAAATTCAGGAGCCTTGATACGGCAGATAAGTATGTGAGACAAAAGCTGACAGAGCTTGTGCATAGGCAGGCTATGGAGGCAGGCACAAGCACCCGGACAATAACCTTTGAAACAAAGGATCATGCACCCATTATTGCCACAGGCGAACCGCTTTTCGTTAAGAGAACCATATCCGCCACACTTAAAGGAAGGCCGGACCTCCTGATTGACAAAAAATTATTCACTACTGAGGACACGGAGAGCACGGAGTAAAAAAGTATAGTCAAGTTTCATTTATACATGATTGTTGCCCTGATTTTTATTAAAGTTTCCTGTATATCGAAAACTTATCTGATTTTACTAAAAAGCAAGGGCCATTTTTTTGCCTAAGATACAGGACGGGTAAGACAGAAAAAAGATGTCAAATCGTTTAAGTAATGGGTTTTTGTTTCTCCGTGTCCACCCTGGCCCGCCATCTTGCTTATCACGTCATAGTCTTTGAGGAAGAGGGAAGCCCTGTAATGGGCCTGGAATAATAGCCTGGAACGTGCATGCCTTTATACAGAGTTCTTTGCTCTTGCATAAAGGCTGTTCAGCGCAAAGGTCCCTGGAGTAAGGCTTATCAGGGGTTAGCTCAGTGTCCATAATATCATAGTAGAAACCGTAAATATAAGGCCTTTGCCTGTCAGGTGTTGGTACAGAGAGGACTACCGAGTTGAAATTTTCATCCCATACTACAAAGCCAAGGATGATAAGTGATTTAGCCTCCGGCATTATTTCCAAAGGTTTTCTGAGTCCGCGGTGAGGTGGATTCTCAGCCTTTTAAATCTCCAACAGGTCAGGCACACCGCACAAATCAAATCCAAATGACTTTGCCTTTTCTTTAATCTCTGCTTTTAAGCCCATATGTTCCTTTTTACACATAACCAATGATTATATGATTTCTGTTTACCTTCTTGGTTCCAATAAACTTTTCCTATAAAACTGCCAGGCTCAGTTATTTTCTAACTGTTTATCATTACAACAGGCTTAAGCTGAATGAAGGTATCTGATCACATAAAGCCCTTATATAAGGTTTCACAGCCTATAATCCAGCATTGCTGTACGCCTTAATAAAACTAATATTTCTTTTGAAATGCCCTTTTTGACTTGAAACATTTGCAAATGTACATGAATCTGCGCAGGTTTTCAACAGCTTATTCCGGGTAGATTCTAATGGCTTTTATATCTGAAACAAGCAGTTGGCAGATATTGTCAGCATCAACTTTTCTGCCAACTGCCCTGATGACAATTGTAATTTCATCATTTTTGATATTACTTCACGATCACCTCTGCAGCCTCACCCTTTATCTGATCGGATTCCATCTTTATCTGGCTGGATTCCATTTTGTTTTGATTAGATATGATCTTCCCTTGATTAGATTCTATTTTCCCCTGATCAGCCTTGAACTTCCCCTGTCTTGAATCTATCTTTATCTGGTTTGATTCCATCTTTCCCTGATTTGATTTGAACTTGCCCTGGTTTGACTCAATTTTACCCTGTACTGACGACACATTCTTTTCATCCTGTTTGGAGATGTTTTCATCTGCTGCAAGTACATCCTGTACAGGGACACCAAGAGAAATGCCCAGAGAAGCTGCAAATGCCGCAACAGCAAGATTCCTTTTTAATGACCTTCCGGTACCCTTTTGTTTATCAGCTCTGTAATCTGTCTTTTTTGTTTTCATGTTTTTATCCTTCTTTAGGTTTTAAGGTTATGCTGCCCATTTGCGGACAGCGGTTATATGTACTGCCATTCTTTCATCGAGTGTAGATGGAACAGGCTGGCCTGATCGTCTGCAAAAATCGGCAATGGTTAGATCCATATCCATCAACACAAGTTCATTTTCACTGGCCTTGCCCTTGGTTATATTATGCACTGTTTCAAGTATGGTATCGGATTGCTCCTGTGAATAGGGCCTATCCTTAAGCGTTTCAAGTAAAAAGCATAAAAGTTCAAGGTACAGGTCTGCTGCACGCATAAAGGCAAAAGCGTCCTGTTCCTCAAGATAGGTTTCAATTGTGCCGCCCTCATTGAATGTCCCCTTGCACCCGGGTTCCGGTTCAAACTGTGAAAAGGTTTCTATCCAGGGATACCTGATATGGCGGCCCAAAGGGTAGAGGCGGCATACCAGCGGACGATCAGGGTGTATGCGGCATCCTTCTGGGGTGAGAAATATGCAGGCGCCATCAGCCGCTGCTTTCAGAACGGTACCTTTAACCGTATACATTGATATAAATTCTGTGGTGGTAAGCCCCAGGTGGCTGGCCATGCGGGCTATCTCATACGGGTTTAGCTGTATCTTTTTATAACGGCAGCAGCCTATGCAGCGTCCGCATGAAAATCCAAAGGTTGAACCCCTGGTAAGCCCATGTTTGATAACAGAGAGGGTCATAATTAACCACCTGTTACTTCCGTTTATTGATAAAAAACACCTTTTAAGTTATGAAGTATAGAAAGCGCTGCGTTTCAAGTCAATAGAAAGAAAATCACAGGTATAATCCTCTTAATCAAATACCCTTGATTTTAAAAAAATATATTCACATTTATCTGATTGGTTTAAAATATCCTCATAAAACAACCATTAATGAAAAGGAGATAAAAAATGAAAAGGGCGATAAAGGCTTTTTCTTCGTTTGTATCATTCATTTTTATTTTTTTAATCGTTTCTTGCGCTACAACCCTCCCACCTGTCCCTGAAAAATACAACTTTGATAATAAACTTGAAAAGGTAGAGCGGATCGTGACCTTTAAAGAACCCACCTGGGAAAAACTGGATACCCAGTCCATAATCCTCAAGGCGGCCTTTAATGAATATTACCTGCTTATCCTGCAAAGACCCATCAGCAATGTACACCTCAACATAGGCATACCTGGCACCGGTTCAACCATAACAGCGGGCCATGACAGGGTAGTTGTTACTGAAAATACAGGCCCCCTGTTTTATAAGATAGAGAGGATCTACCGCCTCAAAGATAAGGAACAGAGGGAGGAGATCAGGGAGCTGTTAAAAATAAAGAATTGACAACCGGGATTTTTAATTTATACTTGATAATCATTATCAGGTAGTAATCATTATCGCTTTATGTATATTCATAAGAGGGGTGTACTTCAGCCATTATGTCCGATCATAAGATACGTTTAGAGACAATGATACAGAAGATGCGGGATGCAGGTTGCAGGATAACGCCGCAGCGAATAGCCATACTCCGTGTCCTTTCCATAAGTAAAGGACACCCGAGCGTTGAAGATATCTATGAACAGGTAAAAGAGGAATTCCCCACAACAAGCCTTGCCACTGTCTATAAGAATATCTCGATGTTGAAGGAGCTGGGGGAGGTGCAGGAGCTCAGCTTTAGCGCTGAGAGCAGCCGGTATGACGGGAACAGGCCCGACCCTCATCCACACCTTATATGTACCAGATGCAAAAAGATAATAGACCCTGACCTTGAGAGCCTTGAATCTGTATCAGCAGAGCTGGTCAGGGAGACCGGCTTTAGTATTACCAGCCACAGGCTGGATTTTTTCGGTATATGTCCTGATTGTCAAAAAAAACTTTAACAGATAAAGGAGGATAGAGATGAGTAATGAGAGCAAATGCCCTGTAACAGGGATGTCCGGTAAACCCGTTTCAGGCCGCGGCACATCAAACCGTGACTGGTGGCCAAATCAACTTAACCTCAAGATACTTCATCAGCATTCAGACTTAAGCAACCCCATGGGCGATAAGTTCAATTACGCTGAAGAGTTCAAAAAGCTTGATCTAAAGGCTGTAAAAGATGACCTCTATGCCCTCATGACCGACTCCCAGGAGTGGTGGCCTGCAGACTGGGGCCATTATGGCCCTTTGTTTATCCGCATGGCATGGCACAGTGCAGGCACATACCGTCAGGGTGATGGCCGGGGCGGGGCAGGCTCAGGCTCCCAGCGTCTTGCGCCACTTAACAGCTGGCCTGACAATGTTAACCTTGACAAGGCGAGAAGACTTTTATGGCCCATAAAAAAGAAATACGGCAAAAAGATTTCCTGGGCAGACCTTATGATCCTTGCTGGCAACTGCGCCCTTGAATCAATGGGTTTTAAGACCTTTGGTTTTGGGGGTGGCCGTGTGGATGTATGGGAACCTGAGGAGGATATATACTGGGGCTCTGAAACGGAGTGGCTCGGCGATAAACGCTATACAGGAGAGCGTGACCTGGAAAACCCCCTTGCAGCCGTGCAGATGGGGCTTATCTATGTAAACCCTGAAGGGCCTAATGGCAACCCTGATCCTGTTGCATCAGGCAGGGATGTTCGCGAGACCTTTGCCCGAATGGCCATGAACGATGAAGAGACCGTTGCCCTTGTTGCAGGCGGCCATACCTTTGGAAAGTGTCATGGGGCAGGCCCTGCCACCTATGTGGGCCCTGAGCCTGAGGCCGCCCCCATTGAGGAACAGGGCCTTGGATGGAAGAACAGCTTTGGAAAAGGCAAGGCAGGCGATACTATCGGGAGCGGCCTTGAGGGCGCCTGGAAGCCGAACCCAACCAAATGGGATATGGGTTATCTGAGGATATTGTTTCAGTATGACTGGGAACTGGTCAAGAGCCCTGCAGGGGCAAACCAGTGGCTTGCAAAAAATGTAAAAGAGAGCGATATGATTGTTGATGCTCATGATCCCAAAAAGAAACACAGGCCAATGATGACTACGGCTGATCTATCCCTGCGTTTTGACCCGATCTATGAGCCTATTGCACGGGATTACCTTAAAAACCCGAAGAAGTTTGCTGACGCATTTGCAAGGGCATGGTTTAAACTTACGCACCGTGACATGGGCCCCAAATCACGCTACCTGGGTCCTGAGGTGCCGGAGGAGGATCTGATCTGGCAGGACCCGATCCCAAAAGCAGATTATAAACAGATCGGCGCAAGGGATGTTGCAGAGCTTAAACGCATGATCCTTTCATCTGGTCTCTCCATATCCCAGCTTGTAACAACCGCCTGGGCCTCTGCATCAACATTTAGGGGTTCTGACAAACGTGGCGGGGCAAACGGTGCGCGCATACGCCTTTCACCCCAGAAGGAGTGGGAGGTAAATCAGCCGACCCAGCTTAAAAAGGTGCTTAAGTCCCTTGAAATGATCCAGAAAAAATTTAATGATGCACAGAAGGGTGGCAAAAAGGTCTCTATGGCTGATCTCATTGTTCTGGGGGGGTGTGCAGCCATTGAGCTTGCTGCAAAAAACGCAGGCTATAAGGTAACAGTGCCCTTTGTGCCGGGCCGCACAGATGCCACACAGAAACAGACCGATGTAATATCCTTTTCAGTGCTTGAACCAAAGGCAGACGGGTTCAGAAACTACATGAAGAAGAAATACAGTATGACAGCAGAGGAGATGCTTGTTGACAGGGCACAGCTCCTTACCCTTACCGCCCCTGAGATGACAGTCCTTATTGGAGGGATGAGGGCGCTAAATACGAACTTCGGGAAGACAAAGCACGGCATATTCACAAAACGCCCTGAGACCCTGACCAATGACTTCTTTGTGAACCTGCTCGATATGAATACTGTGTGGAGTAAATCAGCCACAGACGAAGATCTGTATGAGGGTCGTGACCGCAAGAGCGGCAAGGTCAGGTGGACAGGAACACGTGTTGACCTTATCTTTGGCTCCAATTCCCAGCTAAGGGCCATATCCGAGGTGTATGCCTGCGCTGATTCGCAGGAAAAATTCCTGAATGACTTTGTGGCGGCATGGAACAAGGTCATGAACCTTGACCGCTTTGACCTTGCATGATTTAATCTCACGGTCTCAAGTAGCTGCAGGGCATCTGGTGCCTCAAGTTATTGATTAGAAAAGGATGTTCACTTTAGCCACATAAGCGCTGCCATCCCCAAACAGAGGGCGGACTCAATAGTCCGCCCCATCAATTAAATCATAAATAGATGCAGGAAAGCCATACATATGCTTTTGAATTAATAGCTGAAAGCTCAGTTAGGCAAAGAGGGTTTTTTCATACGGGTCATGATCTCTGTATGCCCCTTGATCCCCTTATCCCGTATCTGCTCAATGCAAGCCTTTCTGTTTGACCCGAAAATAAAGGCAAAAATCTTTGATATGAGATTATTGAACCTCCCGCACTCATTAACATCCTTAAAATCAGTACACTCCGCACATGACCTGTAATTTTTTCCCTTGCAGCAGGAGCGTAGTTTGCACCAGCCTGCCTTGATACTATCCATGCACCCGGGGCATTTATCCCTGAGATACTGCCTGCATGCACCACAATAAAGTCCGCAAAATGCAACAAGTCTTTCATCTTCTGTAATTTCCCTCATCTTTTCCTCCTTTTAACATTATCAAAGAATGATCGATTCAATATATCTGATTACCGCCAGAGGATATACTGTGCCTTTGACAGCACTATGTCAGGTTTGAAAACTTTCAAAAATATTTCAGGGTTTTTGTCCTAACCCGGTTTTGTTAAATTTTCAATGGCAGACCCCACCTCTTTGTGTATAAGCCCGGTATCTATGCCTTTAAGGGCGGCAAGAATGGTAAGCATGTCGTTTAAAGTAAGAAGCTGGCGGTCAAGCCTGAAGTTTTCCATAATGCCGAAACCACCCTCATTACCGGGATATGATATCACAGGTATGCCAGCCATATTGATGGCATCTATATCGCGGTAAACCGTCCTCACGGAAACCTCAAACCTTTCTGCAAGCTCCCTTGCGCTGATCCTGTCCCGGTTAAGGAGCATAACCGTGATGGCAAGCATTCTGTCAATGCGCATTCAAATTCTCCCTCAATTTTGTATAATTATGATGTTTCATGCCTGCTCTGGCAATGGCGTATACCTTGCTATTATACTCTTTCAGCACTCTTTTATAATGTATTATGATTTAACTTGGGTTAAAGGAGAAAGACCAGGATATTAAACAGCCGGGATACGGAAAGTAACCTTTGTACCTGAACCTGCCCTGGTCTCAATTGAGATGTTGCCCCTGTGTCTTTCCACTATCTCTTTTGCCACAGTAAGACCCAGGCCCATACCAAAATGTCTGGCGCTGAAAAGGGGCTCATAGACCCGTGAAACGATCCCATCAGGGATGCCTGCGCCTGTATCTGATACAGATATGAAGAATGATCCCCCGCCTATACCTGTTTCAATGGTTATTTTCATCTCTGCTGGCGATGCATCCTTTATGGCCTGAAAGGCGTTTTTAATAACGTTTAGAACCGCCCTTCCAAGCTGATCAGGGTCTATATTAAAGAGGCGATCACAATTCAGGGCGCTTATAATCTCTATGTTCTGTGGCAGGTCCAGCCCCTCAATAATCTTCTTTAACCATGTATCTATATTCACTGGCATTACCCTGAGCTCTTTTATCTGGGTAATATTCAAAAATTCGCCAAGGATACTTTCACATCTTTTTATATTGCGTTCCGCAAGGTTGAGCGCCTTTTCTATCCTTTCAGGCTGGTTTCTTTCTATGGCCGTCCTGATCATAAAAAGAGATGTGCTCACAGTGCCCAGCGGGTTTCTTACATCATGGGCAATGGTTGCTGCAAGCCTCTCAAGCATCCCGAGTTTTTCAAGCAGCGGAGAATCTATCTGGTTATGCCCTGTTATGTGCGGCTGACTGCCCCCGCTGTTATCCGGCATCAAGCACCTCCCTTACCTCGCTTAGCATATTCCTTACATTGTAGGGCTTGCTGATAAATCCCTTTGCACCGCTCTCCATGGCTATATTTGCATCTTCCTCAGGGGAGTAACCGCTGGCGATAATCACCTTGAGCTCAGGTCTAATCCTGAGCAACTCCTCAAGGCATCTTTTGCCCCCCATACCAGGCATGATCAGGTCAAGTATCACAAGCGAGATTTTATCCGGGGTTTTTGAACAGGTTGCAAGCGCAGATTCACCATCAGAAGCGGTGATTACCTTGTACCCGAATTTTTTAAGTATTTGCTCCCCAAGCTCCCTTACAGATTGCTCATCATCAACAATAAGTATAGTTTCTGTGCCCCCTGCCGGTGCAGGCCCCTCCTTTTTTTCAACTGCAAGAGGGATCTCCTGCTTAATGGCAGGCAGATAAATACTGAAGGTTGTGCCCTCACCAGGATTGCTGGTACATTCTATGTGGCCGTTATGTTTGGTCACAAGCCCATACACCATTGATAACCCGAGCCCGGTCCCCTTTCCAGGGGCCTTTGTGGTAAAAAAGGGTTCAAAAATCCTCGCCCTCTCGCTTTCTGTCATCCCCTTCCCATTATCTGTCATAGAGAGGATTACATAATTTCCCGGGACAAGGCCGTGGCAAGCCCGGCAATCAGCCTCGGAAAGGATGGTGTTTTCTGTGCGGATTATTATCTTCCCCTCTTCCCCAATGGCATCCCTTGCGTTTACTGCAAGATTCATCATTATCTGTTCTATCTGTGATGGGTCTGCATTGATAACATAAAGGTTTTTTTCAAGATTAAGTTCAATATCTATCATCTTGGGGATAGTGCGCTCAAGAAGGTTTTTGACATCACATATTTCCCTGTTCAGGTCTATTGGCCTCATCTTGCTTTCAACCTTGCGGCTGAATGCTAGGAGCTGCTGTGTAAGCTCGCTCGCCCTCTGTGCCGCCCTTTCAATGCTGGCAAGTTTTGAATAATCAGGATTTGTCTCATCCTTGTCCATAAGGAGTATCTGTGTATATCCCAATATGGCCTGAAGGGTATTATTAAAGTCGTGTGATATGCCGCCGGCAAGGGTCCCGATGCTCTCCATCTTCTGTGCCTGCTGAAGGTGCCGCTCCATATTACGTTTTTCCTCTTCAGCGTTTTTTCTCTCTGTTATGTCGGTGATTACAGCAAAACACCCCTTAAGCCGGTTTTCACCATCTATAATGGACTGGGGAGATACAATGGTGGGGAGCATTGTGCCATCCTTTTTGAGCCAGGCAAGCTCAAATGGGGAGATATCACCTGCGTGACATATGCCAATATATCTAGCGTATACCTTTAAATTGGTTTCATCCAGAAAGTCAGAGGCAGGCCTGCCTAAAAGTTCAACCTCTGAGTAGCCTGTCATTCTGGTAAATTTCCGGTTTACATAGGTTATAACACCGTTAAGGTCTTCTATGATCAGGCCGTCATTCATGGTCTCAACCAGCAGACGATAACGTTCTTCGCTCTCCCTGAGCCGTGTGTTCATCTTCTCAAGCTCAAGGTTTCTTCTGCTCAGGGCCTCCTGAACCGCTATCTTCTCCTTTTCAAGCTGCAGTTTTTCAAAGCATCTGTCCAGGGTCTTTAAAAGCTGGCGTGGATTAAGGGGTTTTCTAAGGTAATCATATGCCCCCTCCTGTATCGCCTCTATGGCTGAATCTGCCTCTACAAAGGCGGTCATTATCACTGTAATAATATTTGGCCGGGCCTCTTTAAAGGTGTTTATAAGGTTAAGCCCGTTTTCATGACCAAGCCTGACATCCAGGAGCACCACATCTGCATAAAATCTTTTTATGATATCAACGGCCTCCTGCTGATTATGGGCCGTTCCCACGCTGTATCCGTAAGATTCAAGAATATCTGTCAGACTTATTACAAAGTCCCTCTCGTCATCAACGATCAGTATTTTCCTCAAATCATCATTCATCACATTTACCCTGCATTTCCAGATAAAGCGTTTTCGGCAAATATGAGTAACATCTAAAATATACTTTTTAACGAATACAGATATTAAGACAATTTGAATAATAATAGATAATTAAAGCTTAGTCCAGATAAAATAAATTTCATATTCTTTCAATAGTGTATTTATTAACCATATGATGGGGATAGTAAGATTCCTTTGCCTTTCTGAGTCCATCAATGCCAAGGTCCTGTTCCCTGTTTATAAATTCAGTATCCGGCCAGGCATTTGCGGTAAACATCTGATTGATAGCGGTATAGAGTCCAGGGATGTTCGGGTTTGCCTTTTCAATATGTATAACCGCGGTGCCAGGGTTAAGAATCTCCCCGAGTGAAAATGCCTCCATACGTCCGTTTACAAAGACCGCTCCTCCGCTGTAGTCAAGCTGTTCAAAATATATAAGCGCCCTTCGCACAGCATAGTCTTCAGAGAGCAGGTTCGGGTTTTCCACGCACTCCCTCATCCTGCACCACTCCTCCTGCATGTTTATGAAGCTCTCAACAAGGTCTGAGTCCAGTTTGCGGTATTCGGCCTGATAGCTCTTGTTAAACTGGTTCAGGTGGTTTTTCTTGCGGTGGTATTTACGCCCTGAAAGGCTTATTAGATCAGTGGTCTTATATACATAGTCGCTGTTATCCCTGTCAGGGGTGCAGATATACCTGGTTTTATCCACACCTTTTACAAACCCCTCTCCGGCCCTTGAAATTCTGGGTTTGTCGCTCTTATTTTCAAGATAGGCGAGCACTATTTCTGTCGCCCTCTGCTTGTCTCCCATGCCGACAGGCTGAAGGCCGTATGGAGACGATCCATCAGGATTCATAACTATCAACAGTAGATCATCAAGCTCTGCCCAAACAGGGTGATAAAGACAGTGCCACATAAAAAGATTGGTAAATGTAAGCTCGGATATCTCCGGCGGGTCTTCTTTAAAATATCTGTTGAATATTGCCTTGTCTTGTATCTCTAGAGGTTTGAACTCAATATCCATCATATCTTTCTTTTCTCCCTTCTGACATGTTAACCCGCCGTAAGATGGCTTAAAAGCAACTTTATGCCAATGCCGATGAGTATCAGCCCTGCTGCTATCTCCATCTTTTTCTCAAAAAAATGGGCGCCCCTGTCACCGATCCATACGCCTATGAATGACATTATAAAGGTTATGGCCCCTATAACAATAACCGGCTCCGCCACCCCGATATCAAGCAGGGCAAAGCCTATGCCCGCAGCAAAGGCATCAATGCTTGTTGCAATCGCAAGAGAAAAGAGCACAGCAACATTCATGGGGTCTGCCTTCTTTTCAACCGTTTCGATCCTAAAGGCCTCATATATCATCTTGCAACCGATAAAAAATAGCAGGGCAAAGACTATCCAGTGGTCTATTTCACAGATAAACCTCTGGAGTCTTATTCCGCTGAGCCACCCCAGAAGAGGCATAATTGCCTGAAATATACCGAACCATGATGCGATTACAAGGGAATGTTTAATCCGAAGGTCCTTTATGGCGATACCGCTTGCAATCGAAACTGCAAAGGCGTCCATTGCAAGGGCAAGGGCAAGAAGAATTATGGTCAAATGAGTCATCAGTTATTGAGTCGCCTGGATTTTTTTATTTACGTTATTATATTGTTCCGGATTACAATAATTGAATTTTAACGGGATGACAAGATGGAAGGATGATAACTATGATAAACGATAGCATTATAATTAATTGCACAAAGTGCGGGGTTAAAAACAGGGTTCCGGCATCAAAAATCAATGAAAGGCCTGTATGCGGCAAATGCAGGGCGCCCCTTTCTGCTAGCTCATCATCAGGAACGCCCCTTGATATTACTGATAATTCCTTTGAAAATGAGGTGCTTGCCTTTAATGGCCCTGTGCTTATGGATTGCTGGGCGCCCTGGTGCGGCCCATGCAGAATGCTTTCACCTGTTATTGAGCAGATCGCAAAGGATTACACCGGCAGGCTTAAGGTGGTGAAGCTCAATACAGATGAAAACCCGAAAATAGCCATGAAATTTAACATACAAAGCATCCCGACCATGCTCCTTTTCAACAGAGGGCAGCAGGTGGACAGGATGACAGGCGCACTCCCAAGGCATGAGATAGAAAGGAAACTAGCGGCAATTGTTTAATCTCAAGGGACATTATCAGGGAATTTGCGCTTTATTATACAAATTCAGGAAATTTATAAATACATAATCAGTATTAACCACGGGGATCACGTAGATCACGGAGAACACGGAATAAAAACAAAAGATAAAATTCCGTGACCTCTGTGTCCTCCGTGGTGATCATTAGTGTTTTTTCTTAAATCCGGGTTGCGTATCGAAGGTGCAGTTCTACCCGCCCATCTTGGCAAGGTAGTCATCCAGAAGGGTCTCAAGCCTTAGCTTATGCCTTGATTCCTCCTGAGCCAATACACTGAAGAGCTTTTTAAGGGAATCGTCCTCAGATGTTTCTGCCAGATCAGTATAGAATTTCAAGGCCTTTTCCTCACGTTTTGCAGCAAGGCGCAGGATATCATCGTATGGCATGTCAGGGGTGTAGACCATCTCAACGGTATAGTCGCTTCTTTTAAGGTCAGGGATATTTTTTACTCTATAGCTATCCAGGTTTTCCTTTTTCTTTGAAAGATTTTCAAGCATCTTCACGTGGCCACGTTCCTCAAGGGCAAATTCCCTGAATAATTCCCTTGTCCCTGAAAATGACTCTCTCCCGGATGCATCCTGATAGAATCTTTCAGCCTCCTTCTCCTTGTTTATGGCATACTCAAATATCTCTTCAATTGTTTTAAAATTCATCTCTTTCTCCTTTAGATTGTAAACCAGCAGGGGCACCTGACAGAATCATTATTACAAACGGGAAAAATTATAAAGCATTAGATATCACCGGTCAATAAGAGTTAAAGGTTTTCAGATGAAATAATCTCACCCCGCCGGCTTATTACCACCTTCAGAATTGGCATCTTCCTGCCGGCTAGCTCAAGGCCCTTCTGCACAATTACAGGAAGCCCCTGGCAGCATGGCACCTCCATTACAGGGACAGAAATGCTTTTTATATCAGCGCAATTAAAGATATCCCCAAACTTTTGTATATATTCCTGCTGATTGTCAAACTTTGGGCAGCCCATAAGCACAATCTTCCCGGATATAAAATCCCTGTGCAGGTCAGGGTATGAAAGGGCAGCGCAGTCTGCCACGACAGCAAGGTCAGCTCCTTTTAAAAATGATGCATTTGGCGGCACAAGTTTTATCTTTACAGGCCAGTGGGTCAGGGCAGATACCCCGCTTTCCTGTTTTACCAGTTCATTTGCCTTTTGACAGGCTGTGCCTAAGTTAAAGGTCTGAAGCAATGCAGATGGGCATGAATGCGCTTTAGCAGGGTGATCGTGCCCCTTTTCCGCCTGTAGCATCTCATGAACCGCCCTTTCATCAAAGAGCTCTGCCTCACGCTCTATTATTTTAAGGGCGCCAGCAGGACAATCCGAAAGGCATGCACCGAGCCCGTCACAGTATATCTCTGACACAAGCCTTGCCTTGCCGTCAATTATCTTTAAGGCCCCTTCAGCGCATGAAACAATACAATTACCGCACCCGTTGCAGAGCCCCTCGTCTATCTGTATTATCTTTCTGTTTACCTTCATGATTTGACTCCTTATTATCATTTTACATAAATTATATGCTTTTTAATTCTCCCTGTCCTTGACCCATGTCAAAAAGTAGACAAGGCTTTTTTATTTTAAATATTTTATTAAATGGTAGACAGCTCCTCACAGGCTTTTTACTTTTTTAACAAAACCTGGCTTCAGCCAATTTGCAAAATTATTATCATCTTCCGGCAATGCTTCATGCAAAGGCGCTTGCTGTTAATTGATATTTCAATTAGTATGCTCAACATATTGACCGGATTCAAAAGTAAGGTTTGGGAGGCTTTGTGCTGCAAAAAGGGAAACAACAGAAAGATACTATTGATATTATCCTGTTTGATTTGGGTGGGGTTCTGGTTGAACTAACAGGTGTCCCTACTATGATCAAATGGACCAGGGATATTTTTAGTGAAAGCGAAATGTGGGAGGCGTGGTTACGTTCTCCTTCGGTACGCTCTTTTGAAAGGGGAGATACCAGCGCAAGGCAATTTGCTTCTGATATAATAAAAGAAATGAATTTGCCTGTTGGAATGGCAGAATTTATTGACAACTTTACCCATTGGCCAAGCGGTTTATACCCGGGCGTGCCAGATCTTCTCAAAAGATTAAGCCATAAAACCCTTGCCTGTTTCAGCAATTCCAATGAACTTCATTGGCCACGCCTGATGAAGGAGATGGGTATTGAAAAGATGCTTGATTACCACTTTGCCTCTCATCAAATTGGCAAACTCAAGCCTGACAAAGAGGCATTTGAGCATGTGTTAAGAACTCTTGACTGCCATCCCTCATCAGTCCTCTTTTTTGACGATAATGAACTCAATGTAAAGAGCGCCAGGGAACTTGGATTAATGGCATATAAGGTAAAAGGGCCACAGGAAATCGAGGATATTCTTATTGATATTAAGATACTTGAACGCCCTAATTATGAGGTATAGTGAAAGATGGACAAACACCTTATTAAATCGGTCACATGTTTTCTGGCAATATTCTCTCTGGTATCCTGTGTCAGGATGAAAGAGGCGGGTAAAGATGCAGGTCATACTACCAAAGAGATAACGACAAAAATTGGTCATACCTCCAAAGAGGCAGCGAAAAAAATAGGCCACACAACAAAAGATGTAACAAAAAAGGTAGGCCATGCGACAAGGGATACAGTCAAGGCTATTGGAAAAGGGACAAGGGAAACAATAAACGGCATCAAGAATAATGACGATTAATAAAAGTGAATTTTTAACATTGGCAGTTATGTAAGAAGCGGGATGCTGTATTGACAGGTTTAACAGAACCAACTTTAAAACAATAACATAACATTATCCCTGTATTGTATAAAGGAGAGACAATGGTTACTTCAATAATCTTAATGAATGTTGAGCGTAAAAAGATTAATCAGGTCGCTGAGCAGCTGGCAGATGTTACCGGCATTACAGAGGTCTATTCTGTAAGCGGCAAATATGACCTGGTTGCTATTGCCAGGGTAAAGACAAATGAGGATCTGGCAAATTTGGTGACTAAAACAATATTGCAGATTGAACCAATAACAAGGACAGAAACAATGCTCGCCTTTAAGGCATACTCAAAACATGATCTTGAGGCGATATTCAGCATAGGGATGTAAGATTATTAAGGGCCTATTTAATCTGATCATGATGATAGTTCTCCATTATACTGCATAATTTTTCGTCCCTGCGTTTTCGGTTATGATTAACCCCTATTTTAAAATAATCGCCCCCTGATACCTGAACAGATCATGAATCGTTTCTATATGGGCTTCATCCACATCCGGCAAATTATTTAAAAAATAAAAGCCCGCATCAGATATCTCGTCAGTTGATTTTAACAGCTCCCCTGAATAATCCTCTGTGATAAAGGCCATTATATACTGCTGGACCTTCTCCCCGCCCTCACATTCAAGCTGATAGACTGGATCAGAATAATAGGCAAAGGGCTTTAAGGTGCCCACACTCAGGCCTGTAATATCAAACGCCTCACGCCGGGCAGCTTCAAGTATGCTTTCATCCGGCTCAACAGAACCGCCAGGTATTTCCCATTTATTTGCGGCCCTTCTTTTGACCAGCAGAATTTTCCCGCCATTATCCCTTACGACGATTCTCACACCAGGGGCAATTAGCGTCTCAGAACCATATTGAACCCGAATTTGACCGATGTAGCAATCATCCACTGCATTCATTCTTTTCATAACATTCTCCCTGTTTGATTGTTTAAATGGATTATAAACAGGTTTTATGAAATGAATATGAATTTAAGATGAAATACCTGCGAAAAATGATTTATACCAGACCGTTTTTTGTAAGCGCCACTCAATAATCCTGATGTGTTTCTGCAGGGTGGAATTTTTGTCCTGTCATACCTTTCTTATAACGACCGCTGACCTTTAATAAAAATCCGGATTCCACGATCAAGCCGTGGAATGGCATGTTTCCACTTTCGTCATTCTAAGGCTTGACCGGAGAATCCATTTTTCACTAAAGATTATTGTAAAATATTCTATGCCCCTATTTTACTAAAAACACCACCGCATCTGTTTCAGATTTGACATTATCATCTGCAAAAATAACCCTTGCCAGTAAAGTATGGCTGCCCCTCCTCATTGGCCACATATATTCGCCTGAGTTTGTCACCGCCTCAAGTTGATTATCCACAATCCATTCAACCTTTGAGTTTTCTTTTACACCGGAGAGTCTGAACTGGAATGCCTCATGATCATCAGGTATGCGCGGGTCCATGGCCATGAGAAGACCTGGTGATGGCTGGATCATTGCCACACCCTCTTCTCTTAGTGCCTCTGCCTTTGATGGTTTATCATGGGTTGACCCCGGGATAAACCATTCACTCACTGTAGAACAATCGCCATCATCCATCAGGCCTGTATCCATGCATACATCCTTCTGCACAAGCTTGGGGCTCAGGTAAAGCGGCCTTGTTTCCCTGTTACGATTCAGTTCTGCAAACACAGACCTGAGCACAATTGCAGGCCCCTTTGCCCCGGTTATTTTGTTCATTGCTGCCATATCAAGGTTACCCATCCAAACCCCAACCGTGTAATCATTATTGTACCCCACTGCCCATGCATCACGATAATCATTGGAGGTGCCTGTCTTTACGGCTGTCTGCACAGGGAAATTTAGCACACCGCCAGAACCGAACTCAAGCCTCCTTGCATTTGAATCGGAAAGTATGTTTCCTATGAGGGATGCACTTTCAGGCGAAAATACCCTTACCCTCTCCTTTTTTTCGGGTATCTCATCCGATATCACCTTAAGGGGCATAAATAGCCCCTGAGATGCAAGTGTTGCATATGCCTGTACCAGCTCAAAGAGTGTTATCTCCCCGTTGCCAAGAACAAGGCCGTCGCCGTAATAATCTGGCTTTTTCTCAAGGCTCTGCACCCCCATCTCTTTTAAACACCTGAGAAAATTATCTACCCCTGCAAATCTCAACGCCTTTATTGCAGGTATGTTAAGTGAGTTTCCAAGGCACTGTCTTAATGGCAGGTTGCCATAGTGTATCCTGCTGTAGTTATTATAGAGATGAAGCCCGTTGCCCACCGCCTCGGAAAGTGGGGCATCCTCAATAATGGTCGCAGGTGACCACCCCTTTTCAAGGGCAAGGGCATAGACAAATGGTTTAAGGGTCGATCCGGGCTGACGTGGCGCTCTAACTGCATCTATAAAGCTGGCCTTAATATCCTTTGACCTTGTGCCGCTAACAACCCATGCATTGATCTCTCTAGTTCTGTTATCCACAACAAGCATGGCCCCGTTCTTTACCCCCTTGTCAACCAGGGTTATCATGTGGTTATCGAGTATGCGTTTGGCCATCTTCTGGATAGATGAGTCAAGGGTTGTGATGATCTCCCCGTTTATTACATAATTAAGGCTGTCCGGTTTGCCCATGATAAAATCCACAAAATGGCCAGCCTCAACAGGAAAAAAGGTCTCCTGAAGAGAGAGAGCCTCCCTTAAGGTCAACATTAAATCCTTTTCATCCATAACCCCATGTTTTACTGCTATTTGTGCGAGTCTCCTTACAGGGCCGTTTATATGACCAGGGTTTTTCTTCATATCCAGCCTTGATGGAGCCCGCACCAGTGCGGCAAGGGCCAGCATCTCCTTTCTGCTCAGGGTATCAATGTCACGGTTAAAGTAGTATCGTGCCGCCTGTACAATGCCTCTCCGGTTAGAGGCATAGGGGACTTCATTAAGATAAAACTCCAGGATCTCTGTCTTTGAAAACCGCCTTTCAAGGGCATGTGCCTCAATACCCTCAAGCCACCTTGACCAAATGGTCCTTTGCCTATGATGGATCATCTTTATAACCTGTTCGGTTATTGTGCTTGCGCCCCTCACACTGCCCATAGACCGCATATTCTGCCAGATAGCGCTTATCCGTGCCAGCCAGTCTGCCCCTGAATGGCTGTAAAACCTTTTGTCCTCTGCGATTATAAATATCTTCTGCATGAATTCAGGAATTTCATACAAAGGCACATAGTCGTGCGTATTCCATTCATTCTGATATGTCACAGCTAGCGGCAGATGGTTGCGATCCAGCACCCGCACCCTTCTTATATCGGATGCATCAGGGACAAGGGTTTGAGGGATGGGTTTGATGTCGATTATGGTTTTCAATATAAAGGTTAATGCAAGCAGGGTGACAGCGATAAATGACGCCTTTAAAAATCTGACATTGAATATTAACAGGATATATTTCATGATTATCCTCTTAAATTACTTGCGGCTAATTTTTATTTCTCCACATTCAAAACAGCAGGCGCACTCTTGCCGAACACATCAGGGTTATACATCTCCTCTGAATGGGCCGGCATAACAGTAAATTCACCAGGCGCAACTGCCTGTGCTGTGTATGACAAGTGGTAATTGCCGGGAGAGAGATACTCAGAATAGAACCTTGCCGCATCATTCCTAAGCTCCTTATGGTAAAAACTCCACCTTGACATGCCGTACCATGACCAGTCGCCATAATGGAAAAACCATGAGTCAGCCGCATAATCTGCCCCGGCCTTGTCTGCATCAACAGTTGAGGCTGTGGCCAGCTCCCTGTTAACAGGTTCGAGCCCGCCCGGCACATGATCATCCACTACAAGAAAGTTTCTGGCCGCAGGGATGGAGAGATAGAGGTCAACCCTAACAAGTTCTCCCCTTTTAATCTTCATAGGGGTTTTAAGAAGCACCCATTTGCCATCCCGCTCCACACTGTATTCCCTTCTGATATCGATGCCGGCATCTATACCATCCTTTCTCATCTCCTTTGGTGAATATGACATGCCCACACTGTAATAGAATCTGCCTGAGCCATCCCTGGTAATCTTGGCCAGTGTGTCTTTTCCAGGGTCTTCCTCTTCCAAGGGCCTTTTCAGCATAACCGGGGCATCTGTCATATCCCTGAACAGTGCATTGCCAAGTGTAACATCCCCTATTGATGCGGTAAGCTTCATATCCGGGTTTACTGCCTCGTAATTCAAGCTGTATTCCACAAGCGCATTCATGCAGAATAGATTCTCCTGTGTGTTCTCCCACCTGCCGCCCCCTCTTCTGGTCTGGGTAATGTATCTAACGATCCTAAACGGGATATCCTTTATAAGGGTTTTACCCTCTTCACCTTTACCATAGAAAAGGATTGCGCTCAGCACCGCTGCATTTGTCCTTAAAGGCGATGTGAGTATCCTCTCATAACCATCATCAAATACCTCATTTATGATAAACTTGCCTCCGGTCTGGTCAGCCTGTGAAATGATCATATTAAACAGCTCTTTTGCCATCTCTTCGGCGCCATTTATGAGTGATGCTGCAATAAGGAGGTGGGCCCTGCCGAATGTGTCCATCTCTTTAACATGGGGATAATACCTGTTCAGGTCATCAAGGGTTAGTCTCCCCTTTTGGGCAAGGGCCGCAAGGGCTACCGCCCTGACGGTTGAGCTCATGCCCCTTGTATAAAAGTCCGGTGCCACATCCTTTCTGAGCATGGCTAATAGATACTCATATAACCTGTTTTCTGCCGGTTCAGGCACCCTGTATCCCCGCTCCTTGAGCCAGTTGAAGGCAATGGCTGTGTATGCACTCAGGTAGGGGGAGACATACTGATCCTGCGGCACATAAAATGACATGCCGCCGTTCGGGGCCTGGTAATTGGCTGCAAGCGCAAGTATTTTATCAGGGATTTCATCTGCATCCTTCCACTCAAAATCAGGTGATATATACCTTTTAAGTTTGAGATAATGGGAGGCCATTACTGCCTTTGTAATATTCTGCTCCCAGCAGCTATATGGGTAATCGCGCAGATATTTAAATGCACCCTCAAGGTTGCCAATAACCGTGGGCGAGAGGTTTACAAAGATATCCCCTGTATCTGCTCTTATATTGTCAGGGAACTTTAATGGCTCTGTGACTGTTTCAGCATCAGCACTGCCATATGTGGCAGATGTCTCAAGGCTGGCCATCTTGCGCACATCAAGTTCAAATATTGACCCGTCGCAGTCAACTGAATCGCCTGCCCTTGCAATAAACTTAATTTTACCTTGGCCCCTGCTTTTAACCGGCATAAAAACATTTACCCGCTTGAATGGCTTCACCTTCACCTTAAGGGTGGATTTCAGATAGCGCCCCTCTTCACGGGTATTAATAGCGCCCCTTGCAGTAATGGTTACATCAAGCTCACGCTCCTTGTCTGTTCTGTTCATAATGCTGAACCCTGCCTCAAAGCTGTCATCCTCTGTAACCTGGTTCGGCATTACAGGCCTTATCTCTGTTGGCCTGTTCACATTGAACCTGCCCTGACCAAGCCCCATCCTATCATTCGGGGTAACCGCCATTGCAAGAACCCGCCACCCGGTAAGGTTATCCGGCACATCGAATTCTATGTCAGCATTTCCGCTAATATCGGCCCTGACAGACGGGTTAAAGTAGCTCACAAACTTGAACAGGTTCCTTAAACCAAGGTCACCCCCTCCGTCGCCAGATGGGTCTGCCCCCTTTTTTTCAAATTTCTGGCGGCCAACAAGCTGCATGATCAGGCTGTAATTAAGCATATCAAGGTTTTCCAGCGCATAAAAACCCTTATACGGGTCAAAATAGTCAGTCCCTCTTATGAGGAGGTCAAGAACCGCCTCATCCAGCACCGCAACTGCAAATTCAACCGGCTCATCAACCGCCTCTTTCCGGTATGAGGCCTTAAGTTTTACCTTTACCCGATCGCCAGGCTTATATGTCTCCCTTTCAGGGATTGCGCTTACAGACAGCTGTTTATATGGGTCAGATACATTTCCCTCTACATACCCCATCCGAAAGGCAGGTTTCCCGAGGTCTACATCGTTTTCGGCCAGGGGCTTATCAACCCTCGGCGACACAACAACAACCGAAAGATAATAACCCGGCACAAAATCCTTTTCGATCTCAAACTCAATAATGGGTGTGGCTGTTTCAAGGGTCTGCACCCAGTGCCTTATTGTTCCATACCTTTCTATTGTGATTAGTCCCTTTGCTCCAGGAAAGGGATTCTTTACCATATACCTTGCCTTTTCACCCACCCTGTATTCATTCTTTTCCGGCACTATATCTAGACCGTTTTTGTTGTCATCCTCCCACAGAACCACATCCCTTCCTGTCACCCATTTTTCAAGCCGTGTGCGGTGCTCTCTTCCATTTGCATCCTTTACAGAAGCGGTTATTCGCAATGAGCCTGTGTTTCTGGGGGTGAAGCTGTACTCTACCCCCTTTTCACCGGATGTTACTGCCCTCCTATCATCTTCAATCCATATGGTATTCGTCTGGGTAAGATATGCGTTTCCTGCACCTTTTACCCTTGATGCCTTTGTCTCCCTGTGTGCGATGCTGACAGTTACAGGTACCCCCTTAACAGGCTTTCCGGATTCATCAACAACTATCAACCCTACAGAGGCGGGCTCGTCCTGTTTTAAAATCCAGGTGTCTGACCTCAACCCAACAAACCTCTCTTTTGAGGCATAAAGGGCCTCCTTCCTGTCCGAGATATATTTTCCCCTGTCATCCCTTACAGCGCTCTCAATGGTAAGTTTACCAAAATATATGCTGCTTTCAGGGAGCCTGACAGTTGTTAAAAGAGACCCTTTATCATCAATAGTGCCCTCTTTCTGGGCAAGGGTAACCTCCCCCTGTGTTTCAGGGGTACAGCTATCAAAGTAAAAACCTCTGGCAAGGGGATCACTGGAGGTAAACTCGGTTTTATTCAGGATAATGGTAACCCTTGCTGATGCGTCTGTGTATGGCCCCCCTCCATGAAGCTTTGCCATGGTGGTAATATCGATCATATCACCCGGCCTGAACTGCTTTGCGTTCAGGTCAGTTGTCACCTTGAACGGGGATGGAGTAAAATCACTTATGAGCACCATCATTGGTTCCCAGGTTATTTTTGTAAATGATGAGGAGAGTTCAAAGCGGTACCAGCCAACAGCGCCGGTCTCAGGCACCGTGAACTTGCCATCAAACGCCCCGAATTCCGACAGGGTAATATCCTTCAATTCGTAAGCAGTCTTGTCCATAGGGTCAATTACCTTGAGGGAATATGATTTTTCAGGGGCTGGCCCAAGCCTTTCATTATCCTGATTTCTTACATATATCTTGTACTGGATAGTATCCCCTGCCTTGTACACACCCTGGGCGGTTGTTCCCCATGCCCGTATATAGCCGTATTTTTCTCTTGATTCTGAATATACGGTATAATTTGATGCGCTGTAGCTGTTCATGAGAAAGTTGTAATCCATGGGGAGAAGCGCCATCTCCTCTCCCTTTTCAACCTTTGTAAAAAACATGCCGTGCGTCATACCTGAACCATAGATAAATCTATTAGCAGGGTCCAGTTTTTCCAGCCCGTCAAGTTTTGCAATGCCATTCAAATCGGTAGTCCCGCTGGTAAGGATTTCGGGCCTATCTGTAAGGCGACTGAGGGATGACCTGTATATGCTCACCTCTGCATTTTCAACCGGGTTTCCTGTTGCAAGGTCTGTTACCCAGACAATGGCGTTAAAATGGCCCATCTTGACATGCACCTGAAATGGGGTCACCTCGGCAAGGAATCTGTTATAGTCCTCCCACTTTTTGATGTAGGGGCTGGTATCCACTGAGCCCGCAATCACGCCAGACTTGTTTCCAAGCATATCCCTTATTCTCATCGGGAGTTTTACTGAAAGATCCCTTACCTTTGGGAGGGGCAGCTCTTTAACGAGCCCGGAATCTGCGCCCTGGGAAGTTATTTTATCATAAAACAGATGCAGCTTGTCCAGGTTAGTGACATAGATAGGCATATCTGTATCAACATCCTTTTCAAGTATGGCGATCTGGTTTGTAAGCTGGTAATCAGGGGGCCTGTGATCTGTGGCAAAATTGATAAAGATCTCCTTATCCAGGGTGCGCCCGAACTCATCACGGAGAGAGGGCTCTATCTTGATCTGGTAATCCTGCGCTCCCTTAAGGGGCCCAGGGAGATATGAATAATAGAGCTGATCCCTGCTGTAGGGCCTGTTCAGCTGGGAGTATTCATTCTCACCCTCTTCATCGGTTTTAAGGTTATGCAACTGAGGCTTAAACCTTAAATTCCTTTTTATCTCCGAATTTAATACAGGCGAGGAAAATTTAAGGGTGGCCGGCTGCATCGGGTTGCATAAATTTCTGCTGGATATGTAATCTCCAGGGCTGATGAATACCCTTTTTTCATTTATATCGTAACACTCAAAACCTTTGAATTGGAACTCAGGGAATGTGTCAAATGAAATAAGTTCTCTATCTTCAACACCTCTCTCTGTGCCTGTAGCCGGTTCAAGCCCCGGCTCCACCCTTACATATACAGTGGTGTTCTCCTTCAGCTCTTTTTCAGGCATAATCAACCATGCGCGCTCCGGCCCAATACCTGCTTCCCTGGGTTTAACCTCCTTCTCCTCCCGAGGTTTCTCTGAAAACAGATCAGTAAAAAATGCAGTGACACGATTGTATAAATTATCAAATAAAGAAACCTCTTCTAATGGCTCCTCTTCAGTCGCTCCTTCCGGAACAACCAGGGCCATGCCCTCTTCGCCGGGAAGGGGCAGGATATCAGGCAGCTCCTTTTCTGTTTGATCCGGCTCTGCCTTAACCTTTACCCTTCCCTCCGTGAGCCATCCCTGCCATCCCTGGTGCATATAGAGATGCTCTTCCACAGACTCTTTTGTAACAGGCATATTAAAGATCACCCTTACAACAGGATGTGTCGGGGATCTCCAGGTTTTAAACCATGTATGCACCTCTTTTGGCCGTTCTGTAATAAAGCTGTGTCTTACAGCCGCCATAATGGTAGCGCCATCCTCTGCCCTTATGCCGGGCCTTATTTCTATCTCGTACCGGGTTGCGGGTTTCAGAGGGGAATCATCATCAGGGATAAATGCCAGAGTAGAGGCAGTGAGCCACCGCCAGCGGCCTTTGACTTCAGGGTTTATTGTTATTGGTATATCGGATGCCTTCCTGTCCATTGCCCCAGTGGGCACAACCGCCCTGTTGAACTGGAACACTATCCTATTTGCAGTTGGTACATCTTCACCGGCTGGGGTTATGTTTATTATCTGAAGAGGCTGGCCGGTTTGCGCCTGCTGGGCTGCAAGTGTGTGAGCCGAAACTATAAAAGCCATAAAGATAAACAAAAGGGATAGAATAGATCTGGATTTTGTTGCCATACGCCCTCCTGATATTATGTGTGGCCATTAGCTATCGATATTAAAGCCTGGCTGTAAACCCTTTTACCGATTATTTAGTATCTTATAACATGCCTGTGAAATTAGTATGAAACTAAAATGAAATATGGGTGAAAAATATTATATCCCTTCAGAGATCATCATCTATGACCTTTAGTGGAGGAACGGCTATATTGACAATATTCTTCAAGTTTGTAAGAGTCTGCCTGTATTAATCACCTGCAAATGAGGTTAACTATTAATGAAATATATAGGCGCCCATGTAAGCACAGGGGGGGGAGTGGAAAATGCCCCTCAAAATGCAATAGAAATAGGTGCAAAGGCATTTGCCCTGTTCACCAGGAACCAGAGACAGTGGGTTTCAAAACCCTTTACCCCTGAAAATATCTTAAGATTCAAGGAGGCATGCCAGACCCTGGGTTTTGATTCCAGATATATACTTCCACATGACAGCTACCTTATCAATCTGGGGAGCCCGGATGAAGATGGCCTTAAAAAATCAAGGAGAGCGTTCCTTGATGAGATGCAGCGGTGTGAGCAGCTTGGTCTTAAATATCTTAATTTTCATCCCGGGAGCCATCTGGGCAAGATCGGCCCGGAAGAGTGCCTTGAGAGGATCAGTGAATCCATCAACCTTGCCCTTGATCAGACAAAAGGTGTTATGGCGGTAATAGAAAATACCGCTGGCCAGGGCACCAACGTTGGTAACATATTTGAACACATCTCCCGCATCATAGGCAATGTTCAGGACAAAAGCAGGGTAGGGGTCTGCCTGGACACCTGTCATACCTACGCTGCCGGATATGACATCAAGACTGAAAAGGCATTTAATAACACCCTTGATGAGTTTGACAGGGTAGTAGGATTGAAATTTCTGAAGGCCATTCACCTTAACGATACAAAAAAGGCGCATGCTAGCCGGGTAGACAGGCACGAAAGTATAGGAAAAGGTCAACTGGGGTTAGCGCCCTTCAGGTTTATCATGAATAACCCGCTTTTTGACAACCTCCCAATGGTCCTTGAGACCCCTGATGAATCCATATGGAAAGAGGAGATCAGGCTGCTTTACAGCCTGATCGATTAATAACAGGGCACATACATCTCACCCTGCACATAAAAATGGCCATCCATAAGCATCTTCTTAATGTGCCCAGTTTTTCACCATTTCTATGATAAAGGATGCCCTTTAATTGCCTTTCTATTCCGTGCCAAGCCCCCATTGCTTGAACATATCCTTATAGAACTGGGGCTGTTCAAAGTCAGGTTTCATCTCCATATGCTGCTCCCTGTGTGAATACATCTTGCCTCCCTGTTTAAGACTGGCCATAAAGGCCTGCATCCTGGCCTGCGGGACAGAGAGTATCATCTCATCCTCCGTTGCAAGCCCCCTCTGGTATTCTCCGGGGTCAGGGAGCACCACCACATATTTGCCGGTCTTAATGGGGTCTACAACTGCATGGCCGCATGATGGGAGAAACAGTTCGGTCTTTACCTGATCAGACCCGCTGAAATTCATGGGAAGAAGGGCGCCCCTTAACTGGGCCGGGTTCATGTAAATCATAACCACATCCGGCATGAATGTTGCGCTCTTCAGCGGTGCAGTGACAATCCCTATATATTTGCCTGTGTCAAAGCTCATATATGCCTCGCCGAAAAAACCGCCTGATGGCTTTGGGACCATTCCGTAGGCCATAAGCGCTGTGGGGCACCAGTGATCCTCCTTGAGCATGGCAACTGTCTTGCCCTGACGCCGTGACATGCCGAATGCCTGGCACTGGGCAATATGGATGCCCCCGTCCCTTTTCGGCCTGTATGCACCTTTGGGAATATCCTCCTCCTTTTCGATCATCTTTACTGCAATAGGGGATGTCCTTAGGATCAGCCCGTTTTCAAGCTCCTCGCCGAATTTGTTAAACTCGCTTAGACCTGCTGCACTATCTGCTCCTGCATTGGGGGCAGGGGCCTCCTTGGCAGTGGTTGTTGCAGATATGGCTGCCCCTGCCAGTGCAACCGCTGCAGCCCCCAGCCCTGCGCCAATTATCTCTCTTCTGGTAAATTCTTTTTCCACTGGTAATCCTCCTAAAATACAAATAAATCTTCTAATGTGACTCAGGCACACCCGGCGCATTATCAGGGACAGCCAATGGCCTGTCAGTCAGGTTAACACTCAACGTGTGAATCCATTTGTATTTCCCCCTGACAAGCCTGAATGTGTGTGAATCAGGCATGCCATTTTTATAGGCGCCGAACTTGCAGAAGACATTTACGGTGCCCATCTCCTCGTCAACCACAAATGTCCTCGCTACAATTGGCAGCTCTCCAAGGGGCCCCGGTATCCAGCAGGTATCCTTTTCTTCACCCTTGGGATTTGTGTATGCCCCGCCCTCAAGCCTTGCGCACGGGATGTGTCCAAAAGGCGGCCTTATACCCTTGTCCATAAATACATAATCAAAATACTGGTTTCCTGCATCAATCAGGGCCTGCCTGCTGATTCTGTCATCAGGGGGAAGGATATCCCAGTCTTCTGAACTTGAATATTTCAGATAATCATCTGCATTAAAGAGCCAGTCCTTTTTGCTGGTGACAAGGCTGTCGATCTCCTTAACCCTTCCCCTGTCCACCTTGAGCCTTGTGCCCAGGACATATTTTTCTTTTCCCTCGGTCACTATCACCTCTGTAAAGCTCTTGCATCTGACCGTGTCATATATGCTCCTGTGAAATGCTATCTTCAGCGGGGTATTCCACATCCCCTTTTCCTTTGTCGTTTCTGTCATGTTTTCCAGGTATTTTACCTTGTCGGCAAGGGCCATCTTTGAAAGATCACCTGACTCCTGGGCAAGTATGTAGCTGGCAGTTGCAGCCTTGAGCATATTGCGGTCGCATACCGGATCAGGTTCAGGCTTATATTCCGGCACCTCTACCGGCTTGTCATTCCTGTTAACGCTCAGTGTATGGATAAAGCGGTATTTGCCCTTTTCTAACCTGAAAGTATGCGAATCGGGCATGCCTGCCCCGTTATCCTCAAAAAGGCAGAATATATTCACAGCGCCAATCTCTTCATCAACCAGAAAGGTGCGGTTTGATACAAACATCTCACCAAGCGGCCCGGGTATCTGACAGGTGTCCTTGTCTTCATTCTTGGCATTGGTGTATGCGCCACCCTCAAGCCTTGCACATGGAGAGCCCCAGGGCGGCCTTACCCCTTTATCAAGGAAGATAAAATCAAAATAATTGTTTGCCGCATTAACAAGTTCCTGCCGGCTTACACGGTTATCAACGGGGAGAGTTGACCAGTCTTCGGCCCTGGAATATTTGAGATAATCATCTGCATTGAACAACCAGTCTGTCTTGTCTGTAATAAGGCTGTTAAACTCAATGATCTTGCCCTTATTCACTGTAAGCCTCGTCCCGATAACATACTTCGCAGCGCCTTCCGTTACTATCACCTCGGTGAAGCTCTTGCAGCGCGCGCTGTCATATATGCTGCGATGAAAGGCTACTGGCAAGGCAGTATTTACAAGTATCTTGCCCTTTGAGGAGGGATTCATATCCTCAAAAAACTTCGCATCACTGGCAAGGGCCATTTTTGAAGGCTTTCCGGCTTCCTGAGCGGCAATGTAACTCTCTGTTGCCTCGACAAGCATTGCCCTTGTACATTCAAGGGATGGCGGTGTATAGGCGAATGGATTGGGTTGCTCCTTGGCCTTGGCGGCAGCCGCTTTCTCTTCTGCTGAAAGGGTGATATTAGTGAAAAGAACAGCCCACACAAAAAAACAGCAGAAAAAAACAGATCCTTTTCTCATTAATCTGGTCATAAATCCTCCATAATTTATTATTCGATATGAACTCCCTTTACCGAGGGTATACTGAACATTAAAGAGATGCCTCAAAAACCTTTTGCATACTATTTAGGCTGCAACCCTTTGTCAAGGATTCTGAATCACGGTGATTTTATTCTTTAATATAAGGATAAATTTTCCAAATAGTTGTAATTAGTTCTGGACAGGGTTCTGCAAA
>CAYWRH010000021.1:0-39812 GCA_964460435.1 uncultured Desulfatiglans sp. | reverse complement strand
GATTGATAAATCAAATCAAATAACCGGATATGATAAAAATATTTTGCACTATATAATATCAGAAATGGTTATTAAAGGGGCATAATATGAATTATTTATATGTACTAAATCAGATATATGCGGCCTGTTCATATCATCAATAAAGCAGCTATTTTACCTAATAGGCCATTTTTTTTTAATTTATGGCTATATTGGTTACTTTTTACAATTATTTAACATTTTAATTACATTTTTTTACCTTTTTATTCTTGACATAATCAGCATATTTTCCTAACATCACAGATGCCAAAGCTTAGACGAAAGTCTAAGACCCTACCAGGCCGGATATGCCTCAATGAATTCCTCCCAGAATTCCTCCGGGCTATCCGGCCTCTCTTAAAAATAGAGCCTGTTTATCAATACAAATTCAATAATTGGCTAAATACTAATCGAATTGATTATATAATTAAATTTTTGTGCATATTTTAATCAATCAGTAAAAAAGGTCTTGATTTTAATTTTGGTTCAATTTAAAGTTAATTCAAGCTTGAAATAATATGTAGGGTCTTTGGCATATATTTATAAGCTATGATTTACCGATTTATGGTTTTTGTTTTACGGATTTTCTCTCCATGTCGTAGTTGAGATTTTTCTGTGACTACCAGTTTTCAGCAAATCATTGCTTTCCAGACTTAAGATCAGGCGATCAGTATTTTAATAATTATACTGGTCCATTGGTTCAAGTTTGCCAACTTTTAGGCAAACTTGGTGATTTTTTACAAAAGATCGGCCTTTCAGGTGAAGGCAATATTTTCAGGGGACTTATGAAAATAGAATATTCACCTTTTTTATTATTAATTTTTTTTTGGAGGATTTAAATGAGCAGTAGAATTGGTTTAAGTTGTAAAAACTGGTATCTTGGTTGCTTCATGCTACTGGCGTTATTTCTCTTCAGCACGGAAGCTCCACTCTTTGCAGCAGAAGAGAAAAAGGGAGATGAAGAGGAGTTCATGCTGGAAGAGATCACTGTAACAGCTGAAAAGAGGGAAGCTGAGCTTCAGAAGGTGCCTATTGACATCACTGTGCTTAGACCTGAAGAGATGGACCGTTCAGGTGTGTATTCAATCTATGACCTGAAAAAGGTGATCCCGGACATTGACACCGCTACACAGACGGGTAACCAGGTAATGATCAGCATCCGTGGCGTTGGCGGAGCAGCAGATACATTATGGAACCCGATACATGAAACAACAACCGCTGTACATATTGATGGCATTCAGCTTACCAAGGCTAACGGGTTTGACAATATGTTCTTCGATCTCCAGAGGGTTGAGGTGCTTAAAGGCCCCCAGGGTACCCTTTATGGCAGGGGATCAACAGCAGGAAGCATGAACATGCTGACCCAGAAGCCTATTATTGGCGAATTTGGCGGCAACTTCACCTATGAAGAGGGTAATTATGACCTCCGCAGATCAGAGGCTGCAATAAATGTTCCTGTAATGGATAAGCTGTCTTTCCGTGTTGCCGGACGCTGGATAAGAAAGGGCGGTTACAGTGATGCGGGCGATGGTTCAAGTGAGGCCAGAAGCGGCCGCTTTTCAATGACCTGGGAGCCTACTGATAAAGATACAATCACCGCTACATTTGACATGGAAAAATCAGACTCAAATGGTTATGGCAACAGCGGCTCTTACTTTGCAACCTACGGCGGGGTTGAGATATTGCCGATTGCCCCCTGGACAACCGAAAATACTACAATTCTGGAACTTCCGTACAAAACAAGATGGTACAAGAATAATGCCCTGAATAATGGCGGGGTTTTTAACGATTCATACGGTTATATGGGCCAGTGGGAAAGAGAGCTTCCCTTTGCATATGGGGTGCTGCTTTATGGTCATCGTGACATGGAGGAGGAGCTTGCATATCTTTATGGCTATGCGATACTTTCCCCCTTTGCTACAGGCGTAACACAGCCGACCCCAGGGGTGATTTCCCGTGTTGGCATGCTGACAAGGGAGCCCTATCTTTATTCACATTCTGTCTCAAAGGGAGAGACCGATTCTCTTGAAATGCGTCTGCTTTCAAAGGAGACCATTACAAATGGAGACAAATATGAGTGGGTTGTGGGCGCTATGGGTCAGGATGATGAGACAGATGAGGTTAATGATCTGGGCGCCAACTACTGGGTTAACATCAAGACTAGATCATACGGCCTTTATGCCCAGGCAGCATATGAGATTTTTAATAAATTGAACCTCTCAGTAGGCTATCGCCGTGCCATGGATGAAAAGGAGTACAATGGCAATTATATAGTCACACCGTCGGTTGATGTCCCCTACCGGAAGGCAGACTGGGATGAAAACGTATACAAGATAAACCTGAACTGGTTTGTAACAGATAGCTCAATGACCTATGTACAGTACTCAAAGGGTTACAAGACCGGTAACTTCAATTACGGCGGCAAGGTGAACCCGCCTGAGTTCATGGATTCATATGAGGCAGGTTTTAAAACCCGTTTTTTTGACAACACATTGCAGCTAAACGGCACCGCATATTACTATGACTATAAAAACTACACAAAATGGACATCAGCCTACTACTGTGCCTATCCTGCTGACGGACCAGCGCCGTTTGAGGGTGCCTTAAGTCCTAATGGCATCTGTTATGATATTGCATCTGATCCTGCGAATACAACATATCATGGCGCCCCTGACCGCTCTATCAGCAAATGGGATTATGTTGACCAGCGTGATGCAGCCTCTATTGCTGTATCACCCGGAGGCGCAGAGCAGATGGGCGCAAATTTGAATATACTGTACCTTTTAACAGCAAAGGATACATTCTCATTTAATGGTTCATACCAGCATAATGAGTATAAAGACTATAATATTAGCAAGGCCATATTGAAATTGTACCCCGGGGCTGATAATGCAAGGCTGGATCCGGAGCTGTTTAACAGTCTTGATGGCGAGAAATTCGGTGGCGCACCCTATCGTTTTAATGTGGGTTACTCTCACACTGAATTTATCGGTCTGGATATGCTTACCTTTAATACAACTGCATATTATAATGGCAAGGGGCTGGATCAGATAATGCTCAAATTTAGAGATAACCAGTACACAATGCCAACTACATCAGACTATTGGACAATGGATGCCTCAGTTACCTACGGCTCAAGCCGCTGGGTGCCTGAAGGAACAAGATGGAATGCAAGGTTCTGGTGCAATAATGTATTTGGAAGCGAGCATTTGGCAAGCCTTTACTGGACAGACATGGCTCAATATTTTGCCCAGTATGGAGGACAGCCTCACACCGGCTATGCATCCGGCACATATATTTCACCCAGAACCTATGGGCTTACACTTAGTTTTGATTTCTAGCAAAGTGAGGCCTTGAAGTTCTGATCAGAGTATAGGGAAGAACACTGTAAGTTATTTAAGTAACTTATAGAATCAGGTAAATCAGGGCGGTTAAATGGTTATACCCTTTAACCGCCCTTTGTTTTTTACATAAAGCAGCGACCTTCACAGGGAAAAATTTACCTACTCTTTCATCCGTTTGGTAACTTTTTACCTTCAAATAATCCCTTTCAAATCTTTTCATCACCGTATCACATTGATTATACAACCTTTTTTAATTCCATTAAATTTGGCACAGCCATTGCTTTATAGCAGTGCACAAACAATAAATTGCTGGATACAGGGACGCATAATGATAAATTTTTTAGAGACAAACACACTTCAGGGCTCCAAATCATTCGGTAAAAATGGCGCCACCAAGGCTGGCGGGACAGCCCTTAAAGATCTGTTTGCATCCATGCTGGAGAACATGGGCAAAAATGGGAGCGGGAAGAATCTCATTTCAGCCCTTTATTCAGACAATGCCACTGGTTTTGCTCCTGCAAAACCGGCCATAAAATCTGTGGTTGAGAGCCTTAAAAATAAAATTATTAATCCTGATGAGACGAGGCTCCCTTTGGCGCTGCAAAACCATCTTGTGGCCTATCTTGAAAAACAGGGTTTTTCACTGAAGGATATAAACCAGGTTATCTCATCATCAAAAAATCAAAACGGCCTGATAGAGCTTGATAGGCTGTTCAATAGGCTTGCAGATATACAAAATGAAAATACAGGGAATATTAATCTTGCATCCTTTAAGAAAGGTTTTACAGACTACCTGAATGAACAGGGTATTGATACTAAAAATTTCAGGGGCTTTCTTTCCGGGATGAAAAATGAACATATTAACCCCGGTCAAAAAGAGGAATCCTTTATAGAGACATCTTCTGTTCCACGCACAGGCGAACTTCTTTTCAAACTGGGTCTTGGCGCAGATGATGTAAAAAAGGTGCTGGAAAAGAGCACAAATGGCAAGGGCGAGCTTGAGACAGGCAAACTCACCGGAGAGCTTAACAGGTTACTTACAAAGCCTGTTACTGAATCAGAGCTGATAGCGCTCCTTTCAGAAAACAGCATCTCTGTAACAAAGCGCATGTTTATTAAACCTGATGAAAAAACCGCACTGGATAACCTGTCAGCCTATACAAAAGAAAACCGGTTAAATGTAATACAGAAGGAATTCAAGGAAAATATCAATGAACTGCTCAGGGAAAAGGGCATTTCAGAAGATAAAACCGGCTCAATAATGGCAAGGCTGGATTCTGCAATCGCCAGATTAACCATTGATCAGCAGGCCAATATTTCTTCAAAGGCTGACAAGGGCATTGCAGGCACAAAAGAGAGCAGTGCGAATCAGGATCTCCTTGCCGCACTCAGGGATATCGGCATTCCTGAAGAAAAGATAGATTCTGTTCTTCAAAGGCTCAATTCCGCCATTACAGGACTGGCCATAAATCAGCAGCAGGCTAAGGATTCAATAACCGGGGCACGAAACGCCATCACCATAATGGGTGAGGATAAAAAGGTCATATCAGCCATGTTTGGAGAGAACCCTGGCCAGGATATCTCCTCAATGTTAAAGGATAAGGATGTTTCTGGAAAAGATATAAAGAACATACTAGATTCATTAAGGGCTGATTATAAAAACAGAGACCTTAACCAGAATGATAATCTCAGGTCTGCCCTTTTAAATGAAAATGGCTCAGGGACATCAAAAAATGATTACTTCACATCTTCAAATACCCAGGGAAACCTGAAACTGAACTTTACGGAACTGCTCAAGACAACAGAAAAAAGGCTGGATACAGAATTGGGCGGAAAATCATCCGAAGGCAGTGATCAATCAGGGGCAGCCTTTAAAACAATGATGACAGCAAAGGATAAGGCCATTTTTGCCTCTGATCAGACAAACCTAAATATGCTTAATGAAAATGGCATCCGAAATATTGGCAAGGCAGGCCAGACAGATTCAACTGTATATATACCCCAGCCTCTCCCCAAAATCGCAGAGAAGATGCTCATGATGTTCAGGGCAGGCGAATATCAGAGCAGGCTTCAGATAACACCGCCTGAGCTGGGCAGGCTTGATATTGATCTTACGATAAAAAACGGCCATGTGCAGGCTAATCTGAGCGCTGAAAACTCTGCTGTAAAGGAGATAATAGAGGCTAACCTGAACCAGCTCAAACAGCAGTTGAACAGCCAGGGTTTAACCATAGACAAATTCAATGTAATGGTAAGCCCTGATAACGGAGAGAGAAGGGATAACAGCACATGGGCCAATGAAAAGGAGAACAAGGGTTCTGGCCGGGGTCATGGATTCAGACAGGATAGCATTATAGCGACATCTGCTCTTCCCCCTTTAACCAATAGTGTTGAGGGCAACAACCAGATAGATGTTCATGTATAGGATAAAGGAATGGTGACAATATGGTAACCGGAATCAGCGCATTACCCACTTTTGATGAGAAAAAGACAACAACGGCAAAGGCAGAGGATAAACTCGGGCGCGATGCCTTTCTGAAGATGTTCATTGCACAGATGAATAATCAGGACCCGCTCAACCCGATGGATATATCCCAGATGAGTTCACAGCTTGCACAGTACAGCTCCCTTGAGCAGCTGCTTAACATAAACAGCAATCTTGAATCCATTGAGGGAGTCCAGAACAGCAGCAACAGGTATCAGTCCATTGACATGATAGGCAAAGAGGTGCAGGCAGACAGCAGCTCACTTGTCCTGGATAACGGGAAGGCGGCAAAGGGCTCATTTTATCTTGGAGAATCAGCAGACTGCACAGTATATATACTTAATGAAAATGGTGTCCCAGTCAGGGATATTAAAATGGGAGTGCTTCAACCTGGCAACATTGATTTTGAATGGGACGGGTTTGACAACAGCAAAAAACTCTATAAGTCAGGCCAGTTCACCTATGAGGTAAAAGCCATAAACATCGACGATGAAAATGTATCTGTTAACAAATTCATCAAGGGGACAGTCACAGGTATAGATTTGAGCGATAAAGAACCAATTTTATATGTAAATTCAACACCAATATCCATGTCACAGATAATAAATGTAAACATGGTTAAGGACACGGAATCATAAATCAATAACCCGGAGAATTCCGGAACATTTAATTATTATTTAGATAAATAGAGGAGGCAATTATGGCTTTATCAAGTGCACTTTTTTCAGGTATCAGTGGTTTAACAAATCTTGGCAATGCAATGCAGATTATCGGTGACAATATATCCAACCTAAACACCATTGGTTTTAAAAGCAGCAGCTTCACATTTCAGGACCTTTTAAGCCAGAGCATGTTCACAAGGTCAGGCACATCCCAGGTAGGCAGAGGCACGGCTATAGCCGATGTCTATGCATCATTTGAACAGGGCTCCTTTGAGACCACCGGCAACACAACAGACCTTGCCATAGGCGGTGACGGTTTTTTTGCGGTAAGGGAATCCGGTTCAAACAGCCTCTATTATACCAGGGCCGGGAATTTCCGTTTTAACAGGGATGGCCAGATGATAAACCCTGAGGGTTATGTGGTGCAGGGGTGGATGGTTGATGCTGACGGCAACATCATGGGGTCAACAGTAGATATTGCCATGACATCATTTACATCACAGCCACAGCCTACAGACAGCATCTCTGTCATTACCAACCTTGACAAGAACCAGGACAGTAATTCAACCACTCTATCCAGTGCATGGAATGGCTTAGCCACACCGCCTATTGCATCTTCAGGCTATGGCTATCAGACAACTGTAAAGGCATATGACTCCCTTGGCAGCACCCACGATATAACAATCTATTATGACAAGGGAGCAGCAAATGGTGAATGGGAGTATCTTGTAACATGCCCCCCTGGTGAAGACCTTAGAACAGGGTTTAGCGGGACAGCTGGCGCTGGACTCCTTGCGCGCGGCACCATAACATTTAATGAAAGCAGTGGCACAATTACAGGGATTGATATGTCAAGGCTGACAGGCACAGATCCTACACTCCCTGCTTCTTGGACAGCCGTAGCAGCAACAAACGCAGACGGGTACTATGAATTCGGGGCAGATTTTCTTGGCGGCGCTGCCACAGCCCAGAACATAGCCCTAGATGTGGGTGTCAGATGGAACGGAGCCTCATTTGCCCCTGATTCACTTTCTACTACCCAGTATGCAAGCTCATCCACCACAATTTATCAGTCTGCAACCGGTTACGGCGCTGGCGACCTTCAGGGTGTTGATGTGGGTGTTGACGGGCTGATTACAGGCGTATACTCAAACGGTCAGGTGCTTCCTCTCTATAAGATAGCCCTTGCAAAGTTCCAGAGCGTGCAGGGTCTCCACAAGATGGGCGGCAACCTGTACAGGGAGACAAGGGAAAGCGGCCCTGCAACAACAAGCCTGCCAGGAACAAACGGCCTTGGCAGCATTGCTCCAAACTCTCTGGAGCAGTCGAATGTTGATATGGCGAGCGAGTTTGTCAAGATGATCACAACACAGAGAAATTTCCAGGCAAACTCAAAGATCATAACAACAACCGACACAATGCTTTCGGAATTGATAAACCTGAAGAGATAATACTCTTCACCTGATAAAATAGGGGCGCTTAAATAATGCCTGCCCGGTGATAGGGGCGATGTCACCAAAAGGCATTTAAAAGGATGTAAAAGCAGCAAATTGGCGTTTTCCGCCAGGGCAAAAAAAGGTTGCCTCCACAACAAAGGCCCTGGCGGAAAGAAGTATGCCTTAAGGCGGGTAATGGTCTTCTGCCCTGTTAAACAGCCCCTGTTTCAAAGGGCAGGAGACATTTACCCAGGCCCAGTAATTATATGGTAAGTAATATCAGTTTTCTGACAGCCCCATCAGATAAAAATCAAAGTCAATTTATTGACAGAATGAGATGGGCAATAGGGGCCAGATTAATGTCATTATTTTGACATTTACCATTGTATGATAATAAGCCCCCTCTTGAAATCCAGCTGCCAAATATCCTGGCCTCTTTTTCCATCTCTCGCAATCACAGAATAATTTCCTTTTAATACAACATGTTAAGGTTAAGCTCCTTATACCTTTAAAATATCACTACCCCAAAAACTGATGTGGCACAGAGGTTGCTAAACAGTACGATGTGTATATTTCTTTGGCTAATCTGGAGATCTGAATATGGATATAGCAACCATAATAGGTATTGTTTCTGCCTTTGCCCTTGTTATATGGTCAATAATGATGGGGAGTTCGCTTCTCCTTTTTATTGATATACCTTCAGTTATGATAGTTTTCGGCGGAACCTTTGGATGCTCAATGATAAACTACCCTCTGCCTGATATCCTGAAGGTAATGAAGGTGGTTAAAAATGCCTTTTTTGTAAAACCGGCAACATCCAAGGAGCTGATAGCAAAGTTTGTAAATCTGGCAGGCACAGCGAGAAGAGAGGGCATCCTGGCCCTTGAGTCTGCCCTGAATGACATCACAGATGACTTCATGAAAAAGGGGCTTCAGCTTTCTGTTGACGGTCTGGAACCAACATCAATAAAGGATATCCTTGATACAGAGATAGAAAATATAAAAGAGAGGCATAAACTTGGCGCTGAAATATTCAGCACAATGGGCACATTCGGTCCGGCAATGGGTATGCTTGGCACCCTTATAGGGCTGGTGCAGATGCTACAGTCAATGGATGACCCCAGCAGCATCGGTCCTGCAATGGCAGTTGCCCTTTTGACCACATTTTATGGCTCAATTCTGGCAAATATATGCTGTCTCCCTATTGCAGGCAAGCTCAGGGGCAAGAGCGCGGAGGAGGTAGCCATAAAGGGGATCATGCTGGAGGGGATCATGTCCATAGCAAAGGGTGACAACCCGAGGCTGCTTGAACAAAAGCTGAATGCATTCCTCTCCCCTGACAAGCGCGAGACGAGTTTTAAATAGAGACAATCCACATGGAGAATAAATAATGGCCGAAAAGGAAAAAGAAGAAAAAGGAAAAGATGAAAAAGAAAAGAAAGATGAGCCATCAAAGGCAGCAGAGGCCCCGAAGAGAAAAAAGGTGCCGATAAATATCATCATTATCGTCATCCTGGGTTTGTGCCTGATTGGAGGAGGGGTATTTGTGTGGAAGAGCGGGCTTTTAGTAAAAGGGTCTGGTGAGGCAGGCATGGATACGGAAAAAGATAAAAAGGAGCTCATCGGGCCTATCCTTTCCCTGGACACCTTTATCGTTAACCTTATCGGCGATCGCAATAAAAACTATCTCAAGGCAAAGATTGAGCTTGAGCTTGATTCAGAGAAGACATTGGAGGAGATAAATAAAAGGCTTCCCCAGGTAAGGGACTCAATACTTACATTATTAAGCTCAAAGTCAAACGATGATATAAATACACTTGAGGGCAAATATCAGCTAAGGGCGGAAATATTAACCTCGGTCAACCAGTACCTTAAAACCGGGAAGATCAAGAATATCTACTTTACTGATTTTATTATCCAGTAAACGGGAATATTTGTTTAACATGAGTATAGGTTAGGATATGAATAAACTACTATCACAGGATGAGGTTGACTCCCTGTTAAAGGGGCTTGATGCAGGGGATATCGATAACATCGACAGTTTTTCTCCTGATATCAGTGAGGATGTAAAGGTAGACTCTTTTGACTGGGCGCTGGCAGGCCTTAATGTAAGGGGCAACATGCCTCTTCTTGAGGTTGTCAACAGCAAGTTCAGCCAGAAGCTCCGGACCACACTCTCCAATTCATTACGAAAAATGCTGGATATCACCCCTGACCCTATTGAAACAATAAAATACAGCGACTTTCAGAAATCGCTTCCTGTGCCCACCAGCATGCACCTGTTCAAGATGGAGCCATTGAGAGGCATCGGGATAATCGTTGTCGAAAGCAGGCTCGTCTTCAGCCTTGTGGAGGCATACTTTGGCGGGAAAGGGATCGGCTCAACAAAGATAGAAGGAAGGGAATTTACAGTAATAGAAAACAGGATAATTGAAAAGGTTGTGCACATGGCGCTCAACAACCTTGCAGAGGCATGGGAGGATGTGCACCCCTTAAAGACAGAGTTTTTAAGATCAGAGAGCAATCCGCTTGTGGTAAATGTAATCCCCGGCGAGGAGCTAATGATTTCAACAAAGTATGAGGTGGAACTTACAAAGGTGCTGGGCAACATAATCATCTGTTTCCCATATGCATCATATCAGCCCATAAGGCACAAGCTTGCGGGTGATTACAGAGACGATGCGGAGACAACGCAGCTTGACAGGACATGGATAGAGGGGCTTGAATACCAGCTCAGGGGAACCGAGGTTACCATGAATGTTGATCTTGGCAAAACCCAGCTCTCTGTCGGCGATTTTTTAAACCTCAGAGAGGGGGATATCCTGATACTCGACAAACACTATAAACAGCCGTTAATAGGCAAAGTGGAGGATGTAAAGCTGTTTGAGGGTTTTGCAGGCAGATACAAGAACAATAAGGTCTTCAAGGTGGAAAGACCCTATGTTGAGCAGATATAAGGCATTATTTATGGAGGAGAGACAATAATGGCAGGAGGAATGGATTTGACAGAACTCGAACCAGGAATGGGACAGAACGAGGCCGGAAGAAACATGGATTTTCTGCTGGATATACCGCTGGAAATCTCGGTTGAACTGGGCAATGCAAAGATCAAGATCGGCGACCTGTTGAAGCTGAGCCAGGGATCAGTGGTAGAGCTTAACAGGCTTACAGATGAGCCCCTTGAGATCTTTGTAAACAAAAAACTTATGGCACACGGCGAGGTAGTGGTGGTGAATGAAAAATTCGGCATCAGGCTCACCAATATAATAAGCCCCGGCGAGAGGGTAAAGGGCCTGTCCTGATTTTTATGGCATAAAACATGGAGAAATATCTTGAACCCTGACATCAACATACTCTCATACAAGCTTGGAATTTCCATGCTTGTTGTCTTTATCCTGCTGATATTGTTTGTGTTCATCCTCAGACGATTAAGGGGTGGAGCCCTCTCCCTGAGAAGATACCCTGTCATGAAGATCATAAGCACGCTATCCCTTGCGCCAAAAAGGTCTCTGGCCATTGTTGAAGTATGCAATGAATGGCTCCTTCTTGGCATAGGGGCTGAAAATATTTCAGTTATATCAAAATACGATAAACCGGAAGAGAGAGGCGAAAACCTGAAGCCACATGGTGAGGGAGGCTTTGCCTCATTCCTTCTAAGGGCAGGCGCAGCCGGAAAATCACCTGAAGAGAGCGGAATAAAAGATGAAAACAGATAAAAAAATAATAGTATTAATCTCTCTCATCATGGGCATTGGGCTTATTTTTTGGGCATCAGATGCAATGGCACAGGCCCCTTCGCTTCCGAACCTTACAATAGGCATAGGACAGGCAGATAACCCTGAACAGGTCTCAACACTTTTACAGATACTCCTTCTGCTGACAGTCCTGACGCTGGCACCTGCAATTGTTGTTATGATGACATCATTCACAAGGCTTGCGATAGTCTTTTCGCTCGTAAGAACAGCCCTCGGCACACAGCAGATGCCCCCAAACCAGATCATAATAGGGCTTGCGCTTTTACTGACATTTTTTATCATGACCCCTGTCTTTAACCAGATTAATAAAGAGGCGCTTAAACCATATCTTGCAGAGGAGATGTCCCAGGAAGATGCAATGAAAACAGCAATAAAACCAATCAGGGCCTTCATGCTAAAGCAGACAAGAAAAAAGGATTTGGCGCTGTTTATAGATATCGCAAAACTAGATAAGCCTGCAAATTATGATGAGATACCAACCATCGTTCTTATCTCCTCCTTTGTTGTAAGCGAGCTCAAGACCGCATTCCAGATAGGCTTTGTAATATATATACCATTTCTTATTATAGACATGGTTGTAGCGAGCGTGCTTCTCTCAATGGGCATGATGATGCTGCCGCCCTTCATGGTATCTCTTCCCTTCAAGCTCATGCTGTTTGTCCTGATTGACGGCTGGAACATCCTTGTCGGGTCAATGGTTAAAAGTTTTTTATGAGGTAAATATAATGACCCCTGAATATGTAATAAACCTTGGCGCAGAGGCAATAAAGCTTGCCCTGCTTTTATCACTTCCGCTTTTGGGCGTTGGTCTTATCGTAGGCCTGCTGGTAGCAGTTTTACAGGCAACCACCCAGATACAGGAGATGACCCTCTCGTTTGTGCCCAAGATTGTTGCTGTACTGCTCACCCTGCTGGCAGTTTCACCCTGGATAATACAGAAGATGGCCGGCTTTACAAGCAACCTGATACAGAGCATACCATCTATTATCAGGTAGTGACTAAAAATGTATTTGCCCCTTGAAACATTTGAACAGCTTGAGGGATTCTTCTGGATACTTGTAAGGGTTAGCACCCTCTTCTTTCTGCTGCCTATCTTCGGGGCAAGGAATATCCCGTCACTGTGGAAGGCAGGGCTTTCATTTGTCATTGCTATTGTGCTGACCCCGGTTGTCCCTGCGCCCCGGAACCTGCCCGTCACAGCGGCAGAGATTATCCTTTGCATCGCATCAGAGATGCTGATGGGCCTTATACTTGCCATCACCATTAGGATGTTTCTTGCTGCAAGCGAGATGGCAGGTCAGTTCATGAGCTTCCAGATGGGTTTCTCAATGGCAAGCGCCATAGACCCCCAGACAGGGGCGCAGAGCAATGTCCTGACACAGTTTATCTATATCTTCACATTGCTGGTTTTCTTTTCCATGGATGGTCATCACATATTTATCAGGATCATGGCCAACTCATTCTATTCTGTGCCGGTTAACAGCATCAGCCTTAAACCTTCCATTGCAAATGAACTCATAAAATCAGGAACAAGCATGTTTGTCCTCGGTATAAAGATAGCAGCGCCGATACTGGTTGCGCTATTCCTGTCAAACCTCTGTCTGGGCATTATTGCACGCACAGTGCCCCAGGTTAACATACTCATGGTAGGGTTTCCGGTTAACCTCTCCATAGGCTTTGTGCTTTTCTGCTTAATCCTTATGAATATCTACCCTCTTATTTTCAGTATGAAAGAGAGCATGGGCAAGAGCCTGATAAGGCTTTTAGGCCTGATGTAGGGGCAATATGGCAGAACAGGGTTTTCAGGATAAAACCGAACAGGCAACCCCTAAAAAGCTGGATGATGCCCGCAAGAAAGGGGAGGTTGCAAAAAGCCGCGAGCTTACCTCCATAGCCATTCTCAGCACCGGCACCATATATCTCTTTTTCAATATGAAAACCATGACAATGACACTTGGGAATAACCTGAAAAGCAGCTTCAGGAGAATACCTGAGGTCATCTCATCCGGTGACCTGTCGCCTCAAATAGTTACAGACACAATATCAGACTTTCTCATCATGCTTGCCCCGCTGCTTCTGATTCTTATGATTGTTGCAATAATGATCAACCTGTTTCAGACAGGCGTGCTTTTCAGTGTCGAAGCCTTGACGCCAAAGGCGTCAAAAATAGATCCGATAAAAGGGTTTGAAAAGGTCTTTTCAAAAAGGTCGCTTGTTGAGCTGTCCAAATCAATACTCAAGATCGTTATTGTGGGCTGGGTGGCATTTTCCGCATTCAAAAACGATTTACCCAGGATGATACCGCTCCTATACCAGGAAAATGTACAGATATTTGCATTACTTGGGGAATTGTCCTTTGAAATCATGGTCAAATGCTGCTGCATAATACTGGTGCTTGCGATTCTGGATTACATGTACCAGAAATGGGAATACTCACAGAACCTCAAGATGACAAAACAGGAGGTAAAGGACGAATTCAAGCAGTCTGAAGGAGACCCAATGGTTAAATCGCGCATAAGGTCTATCCAGAGGGAAATGGCAAGAAGGAGGATGATGGAGGAGGTGCCAAAGGCAGATGTTATCATCACAAACCCGACCCATCTTTCTATTGCGCTCAAATACAAACCCCTTGAAGGGATGAAGGCTCCTGTAATCGTTGCAAAGGGGGCAAATAATATTGCCTTCAAGATCAGGGAAATAGCCGCAAGGCACAATATACCGCTTGTTGAGAACAAACCCTTGGCACAGAACTTGTATAAATTAGAACTGGGAACCGAGATTCCTTCTAATTTTTACCAGGCAGTAGCAGAGATACTGGCCTATGTATACGGGTTGAAGAAAAAAGGCTATAAAGGATAAAAAATGGAAGCAGTAGAGAAAAACAGTCCATCTTTATTTGCGCATCTGGATATCTGGGTGGCAGTAGGCATCATGGGGGTGCTCATGATCATGATAATACCGCTGCCTACCATGATGCTGGATATCTGCCTTGCCATTAATATTACCCTTTCTGTTCTTATTATACTTGTAACCATATATGCGGCAAAGCCTCTGGATTTTTCAGTCTTTCCATCGCTTCTTTTGATTACAACCCTTTTCAGGCTTGCCCTTAATATCTCATCAACAAGGCTGATACTCCTTAACGGCCACAGCGGCCCGGATGCGGCAGGTCATGTGATCAAGAGCTTCGGCTCATTTGTTGTCGGCGGAAACCCTACTGTTGGTCTTGTGATATTTGTCATACTGGTTATCATCAATTTTGTTGTCATCACAAAGGGCTCAGGAAGGATCGCCGAGGTTGCAGCCAGATTTACCCTTGATGCCATGCCGGGCAAGCAGATGGCCATTGATGCGGATCTTAATGCAGGGCTTATAGATGAGGCTGAGGCAAGACGCAGAAGGTCTGCCATATCAAGAGAAGCGGAATTCTACGGCGCAATGGATGGCGCAAGCAAATTTGTACGCGGCGATGCAATAGCCGGCATTATCATCACCCTGATCAACATAATAGGCGGCCTTATCATAGGCGTGCTACAGATGGATCTGGAACTTTCAAAGGCGGTTGAGTTTTATACCCTGCTCACAATTGGCGATGGCCTTGTTTCCCAGATACCTGCCCTGATAATATCAACCGGCGCAGGCATACTTGTTTCAAGGGCATCATCAGACGGCACCAATATGGGTGTTGAGATGGCAGGTCAGCTAGGGCTCCAGCCAAGGGCGCTTCAAATTGCCTCCGGCATAGTCTTCTTATTCGGCCTTGCCCCGGGCATGCCGCTTATCCCGTTTACAATACTTGCCGGGTCAATATATCTTCTGTCAAGAACAGTAAAGGCCAGATTGTCAGTATCAAAGACCGAGGCGCCCGCTCTCAAGGAAGAACAGGCAGAGGCCCAGTCCCCAGAGGATGTGCAGAAGCTCCTTCCTCTTGACAGTCTTGAGATGGAGATAGGTTACGGGCTCATCACAATAGTTGATGACAAATCACAGGGCAACCTCCTTGACCGCATACGCGCCTTAAGAAAACAGTTTGCGGTTGATATGGGGATGGTGATCCCATCCATACATATAAGGGACAACCTTGAATTAAAGCCAAATGAATATGCATTCTGCATCAAGGGAAATGATGTGGCAAGGGGAGAAATCCTGGCAGATCACCTGCTCGCCATTGACCCCGGAGATGCCAAGATGAAACTTGAAGGCATACAGACAAAGGATCCCGCATTCGGGCTTCCTGCTGTATGGATATCGCCTGACAGAAAATCAGAGGCACAGCTTGCTGAATACACGGTTGTTGAACCCGCAAGCGTTATAACAACCCATCTGTCCGAGGTGGTAAGGCGTCATGGTTATGAGTTCCTGGGCAGGCAGGAGGTGCAAAACCTTCTTGAAAACATCAAAAAGACCGATCCCAAGGTTGTTGAGGAGCTTACGCCTGGCCTCCTTAACCTGGGCGCTGTGCAGAAGGTGCTCCAGAACCTTGTAAGGGAACAGGTCTCCATTAGGGATCTCCTTACCATCATTGAGACGCTGGCAGATTATGCCCCGCTTACCAAGGATACTGATATACTTACTGAATATGTAAGACAGAGGCTTTCACGCACAATAACAAAGCCATACCTTGATAATAAAAAGACACTCAGGGTTCTTAACATAAAGCCCTCCATTGAGGAGCTTATTACAAAGGGCATAAACCAGACCGATTTCGGCGCATACCTTGCGCTTGGGCCAAGCGAGGCCAACAAGATTATACACCATGTGAAGAAATCACTTGATGATGTTGCAGCAAGGATCGAACAGCCTGTTATCCTCTGCTCAACAACAGTCAGAAGACATCTGAAAAAGCTCTGTGACAGCTTTCAGATCAATGTCGCAGTATTTTCACATAACGAGATCCCCGGAGGGCTTCAGGTTCAGTCCCTGGGAGAGATAGGTTAAATGAATGAATATCAGGAAATTTATAGCCAAAAATTCGAGTGAGGCCATAAAGATGGTCAAAAAGGAGATGGGTGACGACGCTGTTATCCTGCGTACAAGAACTGTCCCCTATTCCGGTAACGATGCTGAAAGTCCCGGACAGGGTGTGGAGGTGACAGCAGCCATTGACTATGATGCAGCGGGCAGCAAAAAGACCGAAAGGGATGTTAATGAAGAGATAAAGGAGCTCAGATACGAGCTAAAAGAGATAAAGGAGGCGCTCCTTTTCTCTGATGCAACTGAAGTGCTCACCCCTGAATTCTATTTTGACCGTGATATCAGGGAGAAATACAATTATCTCAAAACCCTTGGGATCAAACGTAATCTCATAGGGCAGATCATGTCCGAGAACAGGCGTGAAAGGCCTTCCAAAAGTCAGGACAGGTCACATTTGCTTCAGGAATCACTGCTCAAGATTATGACAAAGATAAAAATCCACACTGAAAGGGATGAGGAAAAGGGGCAGAAGATATATACATTCATCGGGCCGACAGGTGTGGGAAAGACAACAACACTGGCCAAGCTTGCTGCCCAGAGCGCCTTAAACAAGGGTATGAAGACCGCCATGATAACTCTGGATACCTTCAGGATAGCAGCGGCAGCGCAGCTTGAGGCATATGCAAGGATCATGGGGCTTCCGGTAGAGGTGGCAGTGAGCGGCAAAGAGCTTAATAATGCCATTAAAAAATACAGCGGCTATGACAGGATATATATAGACACAGCCGGAAGGAGCCCGAACAGCGACCAGGGAAACAGGGATATCATGAATCTTTTCAGGGATAACGCAAATGTCCACGGGTATCTTGTTTTGAGCGCCACAACAGAGTACAAAAACATGGTTCATGCATCAGAGAGGTTTGAAAATCTGCCTTTCCACAGTTACATCTTTTCAAAACTGGATGAGACTGATGATCTTTCGCCAATGATAAACTTCCTGATATTAAAGGAAAGGCCGGTCTCATATTTTACAACAGGACAGCAGGTGCCGGAGGATATAGAGATAGCCTCCAGAAAAAAGATAGCATCCCTATTGCTGTCAGGAATAAAGGAAAAATCACACAGTGTATCAAGTGAGGTTATATACAATGGATCAAGCTGCAGGCCTTAGAAAAATGGTCAATATGGAAACCTTGGCGCCGCCTTTAACAGCCGATAAAAATATCGCCAGGAGTATGCCGCTGAGGGTTATATCAGTCACAAGCGGAAAGGGGGGCGTTGGCAAGACAAGCATTACAGCAAACCTTGCGGTTGCCTTTCAGAAATTCAATAAAAGGGTGCTCATCCTTGATGCAGACCTGGGTCTTGCGAACATGGATATCATGCTTGGAATCAATCCAAGATACACCATAGGCAATGTGCTGAGCGGCGAAAAATCCCTTGAAGATGTGATTGTAACCACGCCTGCCGGGTTCAAGCTGCTCCCTGCCGCATCAGGGATGCAGGAGCTGACAGAACTGGGTGAAGACCAGAAGAGATTTCTGCTAAATGAACTGGACGCCATCAATGAGGAATTTGATATAATACTTATTGATACCAGCGCCGGTATATCATCAAACGTTATGTATTTCAATTTTGCCGCAATGGAAAGGCTTGTAGTATTAACCAATGAGCCCACCTCGCTTACAGATGCATATGCGCTGATCAAGGTGCTTACAGGCAAGTATAACCAGAAGAGATTCAAGGTGCTTATAAATCTTGTACAGGATGCAGGCGAGGCAGACCGCATATTCAGGAGCCTCTCCATTGCTGTTGATAAATATCTTCAGTCCCCTTCGCTAGATTATATCGGGTGGATACCATATGACAAGATGATCCCAAAGGCAATAAGGCGGCAGAAACCGCTTGTTGATACCCATCCTGATTCCCCTGCAAGCAAAAGCATCATGGCCCTTGCAGAAAGGATAATTTGCAAGGAAGAGGATTTGAATTTTGAAGGGGATATAAAATTTTTCTGGAGAAGGCTGCTTAATTGTTGAAGGTAGACATAAGGTTTGTATTTGTATATAGTTTAAATAATATACATCAAGAAAGATGTTATTTTTTGATATAGCTTTCAGCAGTCAGCGATCAGCTTTCAGCTAGCTGATAGTTTTTAAAAAAAGCCTTTTACTGACAGCTGAATGCTAAAGGCTGACAGCTTAAGTCCAAAAACTCAAGTTTTTGGATGGACATTAAAATGAAACGAGGTACCGGGGAATGCAGTCCCCTCAGGCAACTAAAAGAAAATTAAAGGTCTATAACCAGCCGGTTCCATCAAGGTCAAACGGGAAAAAGGAGACCGAAAGGGAGGCCCTTGTAGCCAAGTATGCCCCGCTTGTAAAGACAATTGCGGGAAGGCTCGCCTTAAGGCTGCCGCAGCACATAAGCCAGGATGACCTTACCAGCGCCGGGCTTATGGGGCTCCTCGATGCCATTGACAAGTTTGATATTGAAAAGGGTGTTGAGTTCAAGTCATATGCCGAGTTCCGCATCAAGGGGGCCATGATCGATGAACTGAGGTCAATGGACTGGGTGCCCCGTTCAGTGCGTAAAAATGCAAAACTCCTTGCCGAGGCATATTCCAGGGTGGAAAACAGGGAGATGCGGCCAGCCAAGGATGAAGAGGTGGCAAAAGAGCTTGGTCTTGATCTTAATGGCTTTTACAAGCTCCTTGATGATTCAAGGGGCATAAGCATCTTTAATGAATATGACATGAAGATCCAGAACGGAAACGGAGATGGTGAAAACACCGAAGAGGAGAGCTTTGAAATCGGGTTTGATCAGTCCCCTTTGCAGACCCTTAAAAAGGCTGAGCTTGTCAAGGTTATTGCTGGCGCTATTGACAGGCTCCCCAAAAATGAAAGGACCGCTGTCTCCCTCTATTACTATGAAGAGCTTACAATGAAGGAGATAGGCGAGGTTATGGGCTACACGGAGTCGCGTGTGTCCCAGCTCCATACAAAGGCTGTGATAAGGCTTAAAAACAGCCTTAAAAATTACTTTGACAAATAAGAATGGTGAAAAAGAAAAAAGATAATGAAACCCCTGATCAGGATGAGATGGAAGAGACCAGGGATGATGAGCCTTCTGAAGAGGAGGAAGCTGTCTCTAATGAAGAAAAGCCGCAGGAAGCAGTAAAAAAACCGGGCAAAAAAAAATGGATATTCATAATTATTATCGGGTTAATACTGGGCGCATCTGGCATAGGGTATCAGTTCATGCCGGAGAGGTTTCGCTATCTTTTTAAAAAGGAGTTCAAAGGCCCTGCGATTATAAATGAGGATAACCTGACAGAAGAGGAGATATCACCCTTTTTCGTGCCGCCGGAAGAGGCTGATAAAAAGGCTATAAGAATAGACCTTACGATAGTATGGGATGGCATAGCATCAATCAGGTATAAAAAAAATGAATTGAGCGCAAGACAGATGATGTCTGAGCGGTTCTATAAACTGGCAAAACAACACCCGGATCTGAATGCTGTAAAATCTGATCTGGAAAATGAAATCGGTTCAATGCTGAGAAGTTCACTGGGTGTCCAGAGTTTGAATATAAGGATAAAGGAGATCCGGTATTTCTGATTTATAAGAGGAGACTCCAGTTCCTCCTTTTTTCATCAAAGGAGACTGAAATGAACGATTTTACAAAATTAGACAGGCCGCTATCAATACCAAATACCCCTGGCGGGGTGTGGCAGATCGAAAAGCAGAGAAAGGCCAGGGACAGAAAGGGCAAACAGCCTAAGTATCAGGGCAAGGGTCATCCGGACACGGATGAAGAGCGTGCCCTGCTTTTAGAGGCTGAAACAGAAAGTATCGATGAAAGGGAGTATGAAGATCAGGCTGGTTATGGAGCCCTGAAACACAAAAAACCCCACTCCACCATCAGGATTGATCTGAAGATCTAAAATATGGATATACAGACATGGATAATAGGTCAGTCTATTGTTGAGATTATAATCATATGCATCATGCTGTGGTTTATAAAAAGTCACCTTGCCATGCAGAAAAAAAACGCCCGCATGGATACCCTGTTTGAAAGACCTGAGCAGATTATCTCCGAGATGAAAGAGGTGACAAGGCTGCTTGAGAAAAACCTTGAAGAAAAAAGGGAGATAAGCAGGAAATTGCTTGGTCAGCTTGAGGATATCCTGAAGAGGGCTGACCACGCACATAATGAGCTTCAAGGCCTCATGAAGGAATACAGCCTGCGCCCAGTCAATGCCCACCCTTCAGAACAGGATTCAAAAAGGATGCGCGCCTCGGTTAATGACCTCCTGAAACAGGGGCATTCAAAGGAAGAGATAGCCGGGAAACTTGGCATATCCACAAGTGAGATTGAGCTTCTTATCAAACTGAATAAAAGCCGGAAAGACGAGGCCAAAAAATAACCGGTAACTAGGGTGGCTATGGATGATATGATTAGCCCTGTCCAACCCAAAAGCGGGCCTTCCGCAACAACAGGTGAAACAAGAAACACCATTACTGCACCCCTTAAACAGGGGGCCATCATCAAAGGCACAGTGCAGGAGAGGCTGAAGAACGGCGAAATTATTATCTCTTCAGGTGGAAAGGATTTCAGGGCACATTCATCCCTGGCCCTGAAGGTGGGGAGACAATATGATTTTCATATCCTTTCTGTAAAGGATCGGGTTGAGCTAAGGGTGATTGAAGGAGAGAGTCCGGCCACAGGAAAGATAGCAGGGTTCATATCCTCAGCAAACACCACAGGGCAGAAACTCACCCGGGCCATTTCTTCTGTAATATACCTGCCATCAATAAAAAATCTGCCTTCACAGGTATCAGGGCTTATGGATAAACTAAGGGAGATAGTGAAGCACCCCATCTCTTTAAAAGATATCCCCCAGGTTGTTTCATGGGTGACAAGGAATATCCAGGGGAGCGGGATATTCTGGGAGGCAAAACTGCTTCACCTGATAATGGGCAAAAAGGGTGAGGCTCCAAGGGAGATGGCTGACCAGGATCTAAAGGCCATACTGCTAAACATCCTTAAAAATGTGGAAAAAACCCTGGAAGAAAAGGAAGGGGTAAATGCGTTATCCATGAATGTAAGGGAGGCGCTGAACCTGATTGAACAGCAGCAGGTGATGAATCTGGACAGCATGAGGGATGGCATAGGCTGGTTTGTGAATCTGCCCTTTATAGACAAGGATGATTTTTTGTCCTCTGAGCTTTTTATTAAAAAGGGGCGTGAAGGGGGCCTGCATTTTTCCATATTCCTTGATATGACCTTTACAGGCAGGATGAATATAGATGCCCTGTTTCTGAATGAAACAGCATCTGTAATGATATATGTGGAAGATGAAATGACAAGGGGGTTTATCATTGAAAATGGCCATGAGCTTTTAGATGCCTTAAAAAAGGCAGGGTTTATGACCGGCAAAATCAGGTGCGAGACAAGGGAGAATATCGTGCCGGATGAACCAGCTGGAAAATCCAATCATTCACAGGTTGATATAACAATATAGAAAACTAAAGGCAGATGGAACAAGAGAAGAGCGAGATAAAGAAGGCTGTTGCCCTGAAATATGAAAGGGGAAAGGATAGTGCGCCAAAGGTAACCGCAAAAGGGACAGGCCTTATTGCAGAAAAGATACTTGAGATTGCTCAAAAGGAGGGCATTCCGGTCACAGAAGACCCTGACCTTGTTACAGCCCTTGCAAGGCTTGATTTTTATGAACAGATTCCGCCTGAACTCTACCGCGCTGTAGCGGAGATACTTGCCTTTGCATACAGCATAAATAACAGGATGAAAGGGAGCAGGAAATAATATGAGATGGGGGTTAGCCCATGCAGGGGAAAATAATTATTCGCCCCTTTATATAGTGATGCTGCACTTTACTTTGGCAGAGGGCCATAAAAAAGGCTGTCAGCGGCCAGATGCCAGATTACTCTCTGTTTTGTAAGTCTTTTGCTGAAAGCTATTGGCAAATGGCTGAACGCTTGCCCCTCCTCGGCAGCAGCGCTGCTGCGGAGGGTGTACATCCAAAAACCACATTTTTTGGATGTGCACTAATTAAGCGTTTCAGCATCAGCAAATTTCCTGATAAACTCATAAAACCTGCTTATATGATCATCTGATAGTCCCAGGAATTGCAGCCCTCCCCTTCTCATAAAAACAGTGCTGAAAGGAAAGGGGCTGTCTATCCTGGAATCGGTTACAACCCTGAATGGTATATCCTTGAGCTGTGCCCCATTCCCTGAAGAGTATATGTCCAGCTTATGAAGGCCATCTATTGGTTCACTGTTGGCGAGGTATTTAAAGCTCATGCCTCCCTGGCTGATATCTATGATCTGCCCGACAGTGAGTTTTGTGTCATTGTTTTTCCTGATTACCGCAAAGACACCATCCTTTACGCGGAATCTCTCATGCAACCTCTGTTCTTTTTGACTATGCTCTTCCATACCTGCCACCTTTATTATCCGGGATTTATCGGCTGTAAACATGCCGGTTAAGAACATTGAAAAACAACCTTCCTGAAGAGGCCATGAGGAGAAAGATCGATATCATGAGCAGGAATATGACAGGAAGCCAGACGCCTAATGCAGGAGTAATTGAACCACTTTCACACATATACCTCACTGACATCAGGATAATATAATAACACAAAAATAAAATCAGGCTGATAATAATGCCCTTTGTCCTCCCCTGTGCCCTGATCTGTGCGCCCAGAGGAGCGCCTATTATGCCAATGAGAAAGACTGCAAAAGGGATGGAAAACATCTCATAAAATGTGAGGCTTGCCAGTACCCTGTTTTTGCTATCCTCATCCTTTGACCTTATTAAACCGATCAACTCTCCGGGAAACATCTCTTCAGGCTCAAGATCATGTCCAGACCTGTTTAAAGCCATATCATCCAGTTCAAGCTTATACGAGAACACCTTGAAACCGGTTACCTGGGATTTTCCCTCTTTGTCATCAGTGAACAGGGAACCGTCAAACAGTTGTAATATAATGCCGTCTTTATCTGATATAAACCTCCCCTTTTTTGCCACAAAGGTCATCCCCCTGCTCTCCCTTTTATCCACAATCAAGATATCCTCCATAATCTTGTCCGGGGAATAACTGTTCACATACAACATGACATTATTGCCCAGATCAGTGTTAAAGACCCTTTCCTTTATCCTTTCCTTTATTATGGAGTCTGCTTTTGATCTCATGATATCCATAAAAGTCTTTTCTGTTCTGGCGCCATAGGGGCTCCAGAACATGGTTAAAAAAAATGAAAAGACAAGGCAGATAAAACAGAATAACGCTACAGGTGGCATCATCTGATAAAGGCTTATACCTGAAGAATGGAGGGCTATAATCTCGTTATCGCTCCCCATCCTGATAAAGGAAAGGAGCACCGCCATAAGGCAGGCAGCCGGCATGGCAAAAAGGATCATTTTTGGAAGCAGACACAGGATAAGTGTGGAAATGTCTTTAAGACCTATCCCCATGTTGACCATGTACTCTGTAAACTTGAGCAATTCTGATGTCATGGCTATAAATATTAAGACCACCATGCAGGTCAGAAAAATTGACCAGATTTCCTTTGAAATATATTTAATAAGTGTAATTCTCAAAGAGATCACCATTATTTATAGTTCAGGTAAATTAAAAGAGAAAATAACAGGGAAAATAACCGCCTGAGAATGTCAATGCCACAGGTACAGGAGAGTGCTGCCCCGGAGATCGCACAGGTTTGCATTAGGATTATGGGATTTACTTAAAACGATAGGTTACAAGACCATGTGATGTATCATATGGTGAAACACTGACTTTTACCCTGTCTCCCTGAATAACCTTGATTCTGTTTTTTTTCATTCGACCGGAAAGCACGCCGTGTACTACAACATTGTTATCACATTGAATTTCCATAGTGCCTCGCCCCATAATGCGGGTTACAAGGCCTTCCAGTTCTATTAGGTCTGTTCTGCTCAAAATGTCCCTTTCAATAAAATTAATAATATATGGTTTTTAAGGTTTTTAAGAAAACCTGGGGCAATCTACTTATATTAATCAGATTAGTCAATAGCTAACCAAAAATATTTTTCTCAGCTATTTTCAATAAGCCCCTTTATAAGAGATGCTTGGGTCTCTGCAACATTGGAGTTTTCCATTAAGGCCTTTTTAGCTGCCCTGCCCTTTTCCGCAAGGGCTTCCGGGTTCTGCAGATAGTGAATGACCTTTTCCGCAAGATCAGAAGCGTTCTGAACCTCAATATCCGCATCATGTTTTTTTAAAAGATGAACGGCATCTGAAAAATCCTCCATATGGGGCCCGTGAAATACAGGCGTGCCCCAGGCTGCCGGTTCAAGGGGATTCTGCCCTCCCAGGGGCACAAGGCTTGCGCCGCAAAAGGCTATATTGCCGGCGCTGTAGATATTAAAGAGTTCGCCAAAACAGTCCACAATTATGATGCCCTCAGTTCTTTCGTTACCCGACGTCACCAGCTCACTCCTCAGATGGCACTTAAACCAATTCATCCTGATGAGCTCTGTTAATTCCCTGATCCTTTCAAGATGCCTTGGTGCTATAATAAGCACAGCATCATGAAAAGACTCAATTATCCTTTTATATGCCTCAAGAATGATCTCCTCCTCCCCTGACCTTATGCTGCCTGCAACAATTACAGGGGCATCGGCTGGTATATGCAGGATACGCCGGATATTCTCATTCATACCCTTTGATGTCCCGCGGATCAGCATGTCATACTTGGCATTCCCGTTCACTGTAACAGTTTCAGGCCTTGCGCCCATATCTATGATCCTGTTTCTGTCGCCTTCGCTTATCATGCTCAGGAGATCAAACCTGGACAAGACCATCCTGAAAAATGGCCTTACCCTCCTGTAGCCCCTGATTGACCTGCCCGATATCCTCCCGTTCAGCATGGCGATTTTGACACTGCGTTTTTTGGCCTCTATGATCCATGAGGGCCATATCTCTGTCTCAAGAAATATGAGCATATCAGGCCTTATCCTGTTAAGAGCATTTTTTACAAGCGGGAAAAAATCAACTGGCGAATATATAACCGGCACCCCGCTGCCAAAGAGCTCCAGGGCAAGCGCCCTGCCATGTTCAGTGCTGGTGGAGAGGATAATGGAAGAGCCTGGAATCAGACCCTTAAGGGAAGAAATAATGGAGTTTGCCACCCTTATCTCGCCAAGTGATACTGCATGAACCCATATTACCGGCCTGCCATTAAGGGGCTTGAGAGCAATCTCAGGTATAAAACCGAACCGCTCCCGGATACCTCTCCGGTACTTTCCAGAAAAAAGAACAAAGAGCATAAAGGGTATTATGAGAATGGCAAAAATGAGAGTGGTTATCACCCTGTAAATAAAATATAATATATTCATAAAGTTATAATTAATCCTTATAGGCTGATCTATTTCATGTTCTTCTTACAGGATAGGTAAAAGGGTATTACCTGTCAAGGATCAATTCCAGGTCATACCTTCCAAAGTATATTGCATTATCTTTTTTCTTATGCCAAAATGCCCCGATTTTAATATTTACTATAGTGAGGGGCAGATTTTGACAGACCATCTTGCAGAACTAAAAAAAGAACTCGTCTTTCTCAATCTATATGACAAGGCAAGGGAGATATTTAATGAACTTGGCGAAAGGGCTGTTGTATCATATATCAGGTCAAGCCATCGCCTTTTAAGCAAGGTATATCACCCAGACCTCAATCCTGAAAACCTCCATATGGCGGTAAAGACACAGCAGAGCCTGAACAGGCTCAGCATCCTGATCGGCCAGATGGAGGATAGCGAAATCATAGGCCTGTTTGATAATATAAAGCCAGACGGCAATGAAAATAAAAATCACAGAAAAAAGATACTTGTGGTTGAAGATGAATTTGGCCTTCAGGAGATATTCAAGGATATCTTCAGGATGGAAGGTTATGAGGTAAGGGTTGCAGTAGACGGTGTAAACGGCTTTGAGGTATACAAACAGTTTTTGCCTGACCTGGTTTTCACTGATGTGGTAATGCCAAAGATGAGCGGCATAGAGCTTGTCAGCAAGATCCGTGAGATCACACCTGATATCAAGGTCATATACATAAGCGGGTTTTTCGGCATAAGAAGGCTGAGGGAGGCGCTGGACGAGGATATTGTAAAATACAGGTATCCGACACTCGCAAAGCCCTTTAAGACAAGCGAGATGCTTGAGCTGGTAAAGGGATACCTTAGCCGCTCCTGAGAATTAGGGCAAAGAGATCTACATTATTAATGGCTTCAGTGAGATCGCCGATATAGTGGGTGGACACATATATCTATCTGATTATCAGCCAGATAGCAGGGTGACAGAACAGGAGATAATCTATTATTCAGACAAAAGGATTAACCATGATATGGTTGTGCCCCTTGAAAAGAGACTCGAATATATACTTGACAGATATGCAAAAAATGAAGAGACCCTTGTAAAAAGAATAGAAGAGAACTTCAGGGTTTACAGGGAGGTAAAAAAAAAGATATTCAGACACCTCAGATTTACACCTGAAGACATAATAGAAATGGTTAACTGAAAGGCTTAAGGCAGCTTATCCCTATGGTTATTATGCGAATAAAATATCTTGTTTTACTGCTATTATCCCTTTTGCTCTTTTCAGAAGCTGAAGCAAAAGCCCCCACAGTATCTGTAGAGGTTGTACACTCTACTGACAGATATGAAACGGGAAATTCATACCCTGTTCTATTCCGGCTGACTGTTGCAGGCGGCTGGTACATTCACGGAACCATGAAAGAGGATTATCTGATACCCACTGCCCTTGCATTCAGCGGCACAGAGGAGATATCAGTAGAGAATATCGGGTTCCCTGCGCCTGAAAAGAAAAAATTTGAGTACACGGAAAAGGCTGTTGATGTATATGCGGGTAACTTCTATGTGCAGGGCATGGTGAAGGTGGCGCAGGGTGCTGCTATCGGGTTAAAATCAATCACTGGAGAGCTCAGTTACCAGGCATGCTCAAAGGCATCATGCCTTGCGCCGGAAACAGTCCCTGTTGAAATGGAGCTGGATATTGTTGCAGCAGGTACTGTAACAAATCAGATAAACCAGGATATCTTTCTTGCAAGCAGGGATATTGATAGAGCCAGTTCAAAATATGACTCCGGCATCCTCTGGGCCCTCCTCTGGATATTCCTGGGCGGGCTTGCACTGAACCTCACACCCTGTGTATATCCGCTTATCCCGATTACTGTCTCATACTTTGGCGGCAGAGAAAACAGGCGGGGAAGCCATACAATACTCCTCGGCATACTCTATATCCTAGGGCTTGCAGTCACCAATTCCATACTTGGTGTCACAGCGGCCTTAACCGGCGGAATGCTGGGCGCAGCGCTTCAGTACCCTGTTGTTCTTATCATAATTGCGTTTATCATGTTTTCACTGGGATTAAGCTTTTTCGGGCTGTGGGAAATACATCTCCCTGGCATGCTTACAAAGATAGCCTCAAAAAATTTCAGCGGTTATTTCGGCACATTCTTCATGGGTCTTACCCTTGGGATTGTTGCAGCGCCGTGCCTTGGCCCCCTTGTGCTGGGGCTCTTAACCTATGTGGGACAGAAGGGAGACCCCTTTTTAGGTTTTCTATACTTCTTTGTATTAAGCATAGGCATAGGCCTTCCATTATGCATACTGGCAATATTTTCCATTGCCATAGACAAGCTCCCGATGTCCGGAGACTGGATGCTCTGGGTAAAAAGACTGATGGGGTGGGTCATGATTTTTATGGGGTACTATTTCTTAACCGCCCTTATAAAAAACCCCATAATCTATTATGTGGTGTTTGGAACGCTTGCTATTATTGCGGCAATCCATCTTGGATGGCTTGATAAAACAGGGGCAGGGCTTAAATCATTCAGTCTGATAAAAAAGACAGCAGGCGCATTGATTATCCTGGCTGCCGGTTTTTACCTTTTTAAAACCATTGATTTTAGTGAGCATATCACATGGTCGCCATATAGTGAATCATACCTTGAGGAGGCAAAAAAAGATAAGAAACCGGCAATACTGGATGTGTATGCGGACTGGTGCCTCCCTTGCAGACACATGGAAAAGACTGTTTTTAATGACGCTGAGGTTGTAGAGCTAAGCAAAGGCTTTGCTACCCTGAGACTGGATATTACCAGAAAAGAGCCGGAGCAGGATGATATAAGAAAACGCTACAGCATTGACGGCGCTCCAACCATCATATTTCTTGATAATAAAGGCCAGGAACTGCCTCAACTGCGGATAGAGTCAGAGGTTGATGTCAAAAAATTTCTGGCGCATATGAAGAAGGCCCTGAAGAAATCTCAAATTTGAAATTTAAAATCTCAAATCGGTAATCTCAAATTTGAAATTTGAAATTTCAAATTACCATCTAATGAGTGCGCTCCCCCAGGTTAATCCGCCGCCGAATACCGGCATGCAGATATGGTTCCCATCCTTTATGCTCCCGTCTCTCACTGCCTCATCAAGGGCAATGGCGCACGATGCAGATGATGAGTTTCCATAGCGGTCAAGGGTGATGTAGAACCTCTCAATGGGCACCTCTATTGATTTGGCTATAGAGGCGAACATCCTGAAATTTGCCTGGTGTGGTATAAACCAGTTTATATCCTCTATTGCAAGTTTGTTATGCTCAACCCCTTCCATGATGGAATCAACAAAGTGACGCACTGCAACCCTGAAACTCGCATTAGCGCCTATCATGTTCAGGTAGTGATCCCCCCTTTCAGCGCTCTCCTTTGTAATGGGTGTAACCTTTGAGCCTCCGCCCGGCACAAGCAGATCCTTGCCATTTTCACCATCTGTATGGATATGTGTGGATAAAAGCTGATGGCCCTTATTATCAGCAGTTAAAATAGCGGCGCCTGCGCCGTCACCCCACAGGATGCAGGTTGTACGATCCTTCCAGTTGACCACCCTTGACATAACCTCTGCCCCCACAACAAGGGCATTTTTGGCTGAACCTGCATGAATGAACTGCGATGCCGTATGCATCGCATATATAAAGCCTGAACAGGCGGCAGTAATATCAAAATTGACCGCATTTTTTGCATTGAGCTTTGCCTGAAGCCAGTTTGCTGCTGCAGGGCAGTTAGTGTCAGGGGTAATTGTACCGAGCACAATGAGATCAATATCATCTGGTGTAAGACCAGCCATATCAAGGGCCTTTTTTGATGCCTCAAGGGCCAGGTCTGACGTAACAACATCAGGAGCGGCAATCCTTCTTTCCCTGATACCGGTGCGCTGAAATATCCAGTCATCAGATGTATCAAGCCCCATGTTTTTTATATCATCATTGGTTAGTCTCTTTGGAGGAACATATGATCCGGTGCCGAGTATCCTGATTTTTTTCATTTGTGAATATTTTCTCCTGTAATATTGGCTGAATAAAAACAGGGAGTTTAATTAATACACAATAAAAGTCAAGTATCTATTATAATGAATCGGTTATTATAGGGGTACGCAGCAGCGTGCCCGTATTGGCGCATAGCGGATATCCAGTTATCGGGCACGGTGCGCCGTGCCACTACAATAGTAATGACAGATCATGATAATTCATGATTTGGACATCAACAGGTCATTTAATTTTTATTTTTGCCACGGACTCAACATGATATGTATGGGGGAACATATCAACCGGCTGTATTTCAGACACCTCGTACTTCTCCTTCATATCACACAGATCCCTTGCCATTGTGGCCGGGTTGCATGACACATAGACAATTCTTTTCACCCCCATCCCCATAATGGTCTGCATAATATCCTTGTGTATGCCTGTCCTGGGCGGGTCAACAATAAGGATATCTGGTTTATATTCCAGCCCTTTGATTGTTTCACGGATATCGCCAAGTATAAACCTGCAGTTTGATATATTATTAATGCGGCAATTGAGTTTTGCATCTGCTATGGCGCTTTCGGCGATCTCCATGCCAATTATCTCACCTGCATGCCCTGACAGGTAAATCGGTATAGTGCCTGTGCCGCAGAACAGATCAAGCACCCTTTCAGAACCGGTAAGCCCTGCATATTTCAATACCTGATCATAGAGCTTTTGAGCCCCCTTTGTATTGGTCTGGAAAAAGGAATTGGGTGAGACCCTGAAGGTATGGGGGCCGATCATCTCATTTATATAGCCCTCACCTGTTACAACTATCTCCTCTTCACCCACGGCTGTGGCTGCCTTTCTGCGGTTAATATTATTTACTATTGTCCTGATATTGGGAAATTTTTCATGCAGCCTGTCAGCAAGCGACTTTATCCGGGAAGCCTCATTAACAGATGTGACAATATTTACCATCCACTCATTAAAGGCCACAGAATGTCTGAGGGTGAGAAAACGCCAGAAGCCCTCATTTGTTTTCAGGTTATAGACCGGTAATCTGGATTTACTAACAAATGCCCTGACCTCATGAAGGATTGAATTTCCGGTTGAGTTCTGCAAGAGACATGCATCAATGTCTATTACCTTGCTGAAGGTGCCGGGCACATGCAGCCCGAGGGCAAATCCCTCTTTTGTGATTTCCTTATTGTATTCTTCAGGCAGAACCCAGGGCCTGTCCGAGAATGAAAACTCCATCTTGTTCCGGTACCCGTATATATCATCAGATGGAATCACATCATGGATTGTAACACCTGTTAGCCCCCCTATCCTCTTTATGCAATCAGTCACATGCTCCTTCTTGTATTTGAGCTGGGATGTGTAAACCATATGCTGGTATCTGCAGCCGCCGCAATATTCATGGTAGGGACAAGGGGCCTTGACCCTGTCAGCGGATGGGGTAAGCATCTCAGAGATTACCGCACTGGCGTAATCCTTTTTCTTTTTTATGATCCGTGCAATTACCCTGTCGTTAGGGATAGCGCCTTTAACAAAAACAACAAACCCATCTACCCGGGCAATGCCCTCACCGCCAAAGGCGAGCCCTTCTATATATAATTCAACAAAATCATCATTTCTTATGATCATTATTTATTCCAATTATCTTTTTTTAGATTTTGTTTATATAATAGATAGGGTCAAAATGTCATTTTGATTCTTTTAATAAATCAAAAAAAATGGCATCAGGGGTAGAGAATATTGGCACTGGTAAACACCCTGCTTTTAACTTTCCGGATAATCAGGCAGCATTCATCATATCCTTACTATTTCCACTCATTGCCATCCCATTTTCTGATCAAGATCACGCCGGATGATCTGGTGCCAACAGCATAGGCGGTTCCATATTTGTTTGTAAGATAAACAAATCCACTCCCGCCATTGCCGGTATTAACAGTCATTCCCCTAGAGTTAAATATCACTTTATCATCCGGTCCGGAATAGGTAACAGCATCTCCACCGATACTCCCTCCATCCACATTTTTCGTTGCGTTGCCAAAACCATACCATACACTGCCACTGTAAGTTTCAGCTAATGAAACAACAGCCCCATCTGCTTTTGTATAATTTTTACCGCCCTCATCAAATGAGACTGTCTTTGGTGCATTACTACTCACAGCCTGCATTTTTGCAAGCTGTAGATCTGAATAAATATCCTGTGCTGCGCCCTTAAGCCTTTTATTTGGCACCCAATTAATATATGCAGGGATGGCTATGCCCGATAAAATACCTATTATTGCGATTACTATCATCGTTTCCAACAGGGTAAAGCCATGATTCTTTTTATTTACAGGTTTCCATGTAATCATTATTAACTCCTAAAGAGATTGTTCTCTTATGCCCTTAAAGGTCTATCCGGTATACAGTTAATTACCGGATAGACCTAAAAAAGAATACTTATTTTCTTTATTTGGCAAAATACTATTCATTCTTCCATATCAATCGTGAAATACCTCCAGGAGGACCTGGTATATTTGTACTTCCCTCTTCCCCAGCGCCGATAATATTTCCACCTGCGCTTACCAAACCGGCCGCCTCACCTTCTCTCATAATTACTCTTACGCCCGAAGGGATAGAACTGCCCTCTATTTTTCGATATGAATCTTTAAGGGTAAGGGTTATGCCATCCAAACCATCATTGGTCTTATCATAATTAAAGGCCGATGTGCCGAATGAATAATCAAACGCATAAATATAAGCATTTCCAAGTGGATTACAGGGTTCTCCAAGAACCGGCTGGTAGGTTGTAAAATAAATATTCTGAGCAAACAGGGTCGGCTTGCTTAAAACCTTCTCTCCAACATGGCTGTCTATTCCGGAAAAACAGTCTCCCTGCTTATCTAATATTCTATAAAAGCCTTTGGCTGATCCGTTCCTAAGCAGATTTTTAAGATTATTCTGTATCGTTTTGTCATTATTGTCATGTCCCGGAGGCGCAGCGATATCAGCATCCACATCAAGTTCATCACAGGTAAGATTCAAAAGATTACCTTCATTCAAAAAAGCGCCTGAATCTACAACTGTGTAAAATCTGTCAGAGATTACTGTTGATTTCGGATGCTCACGGTCACCGGTGCCAAAATAGAGCACAGGGTTGTCTGTGTAATCATTCCCGTAAAATGACACATCCGGTGAATAAAAGGTCTTTCTTCCTGAGTCACTTGTATTCTGAACTGCACTAAGAATATTCGTGCTTCCTGAAGCGAGAGAGTATCCCGGATTTGATGTGAAAACCATTTTTACTGTCCATTTGGATGATGCTTCATAATTAAAATCGAGTTTCCATATCTGTCCATATATATCGGCAGAGTAGATAACCTTTTTCCTGTCCGAAAAAGAAATAACTGTAGGATCTGCCGGAAAACAGTACTTCATTGAGGTATATGTCTGTGCTGTCCCGGTTGTATTATCACTGTTTCCAAATGTCGCTTTAAAAAGTATATCGCCGGTATCTATATCCATAACAAATATGCCTCTTCCCATAGCGTTCTTTCCCGGATTATATGCATCAAATCCCTCTGAGCCTCCGGGAACAGCAGCATGCGACTCTCCTGAATCCCATTTCCCGTCTTCATCTGTGTCCTGAAATTCTTCAGGGAAGCTGTCCTCCATCGGGTCATAACCTCCGGTGAATATTACCACATCTTTGATATCTGTATCGCTGGTTCTTAACTGTGTGAAATAGGGTTTACTCCATGAATAACCAAGTTCTTCGATTCTCGTGGTTTTACTTGTGGTCACTCCACCTGTAGCGCCACCCTGTATATGACGTTTAACCTTCCAGTCAGAAGGATCAGGACTTGTTACATCCAGCATCCAGTAGCTTCTTCCGCCTCTCCTTTCACCAAAGATGAGGGTTTTATAATTGTAACCGGACACAGGATCTATCTCCTTGCTTCGATAAAGGACAGGTGATCCGTCAACCATGGATATGTGCGATCCGGGGTTGGCCAGGTCTTTTATTCTGGGAAGAAGATCAGCAGGAACAAAAGCAGCTATCTCCTCTCCTGCGCCATATGTTTTTGCACCAATTGTCGCAGTAGTGTCAGTAAAAACATGAAGCATACCATCATTTGAACCCACCGCTATAAAACGGTACTTCAGGGCGCCATATTCATCAAAATAGTCGATCACCCTTGGTTCCGAATGAATAATATCGCCCAGAATCCAGGGCCTCTTTTTCTTGGGTGTTCCGTTTGTATTTGCGTCGCTGGTATATCCATACATAAAATTTACAAGTTTGTCCCTGTAAAGATTATCCGCCACAGCAAGGTCAGTATAAGATATATTTGCCCTGTTAAATTTCACGAGAGAGCCATCAGATGCATCCTTGTATGTTAAAATGGTTCTGCCCAGATGATAATCATTAGGGTTACTTGAAGTGTTAATATTTCTAAGTGTATTTAACAAAAGGGCGCCTGTACCACCTCGGTCTACAAACCCTCCATCGCCACCTTCTGCGGGATTCGTCCAGTATGATACACTGCTGGCAAAAAATAACCCTTCACAATCGGCTGCAATTTTACGATGCGTGCCCTGTCCATCTGTAACAGTCTGCGAATCGGTTACAGTCCACTCAGGTTCAGTCCTTCCACATTCGGTCCTGCTCAATCGATCAAGTCCGTATTTTTTCAGATTACCCTTCCAGTAATTATTATCCTCCGGTTTAAAAAAGGCCATGTATAAATCATCACCGCTCTGGGTCCTGTTTGCCTCATCTACAGATACAACAGGCGCTACATGTGAAACACCTCTGCTCAGGATGTCTTTAAAGGACTCATTCAACTGGTGCTCAAGCCTCAAAGGGTTGATAACGCGATAATATGTATCAGGATCGCCATCCTTATTTTCATCCCATTCACTTTCCAGATCAGGGGTACCACTGTCATTCACATCTTTAAAAGCCCCCCACTTTGCTGCATACCATAAGGGGTCCTTAAGAAGGGATGCAGTGGCTGTAGTCGATTTAGTATGTGTTTTTTCACCGCACCACCATGACGCTTCACTATATTGAGCATCACCATCGTCAGCCCGCCAGTATCCAACCTGGTTATCAGCATAACTATTATTTGTATTTGTAGGATGAGCTACGCATGTGTGGTTTTGAATTCTGTCGTCTGAGGTTCCATGAGAATCAGAGAGGAAAAAGACTCCATCATCAGTAGTACCGGTTACTGAATAACCTAATAGTAAATTGGCATTAGTAGAAGTATTTGTTATTTCAACCCTGAAAGTAATTTGGTCACCACTTATCGAATAATAAAAATTACTGTCAACATCCATATCATAGTCACCGCCCTTTTCTGAGTCTTCCCAGTTGATATAGAATTGACCACTTGTAGCAGTCTGGTTAATAACCTGAAAATGAACAAGGGTACAGTTATTATTAGTATTATCCCCAGTAGTATCACGATCATTATAACATGCTGGAACAACTTTTACCTTGGAACCGCCTACCTCAAGGTTAATTTCAGGCAAAGGTGAATTCAAGGCTACTGAAAATGTTTCAATATTCTGTTTAAACCCATCATCAGCGAGGTCTGTTCGGATATCATTTCTTTTTGCCCAGTAACTTAAACCGGCAAGATAATAACTGCCTTCCCTTCCAGGTTCCTCAGGACAAATTCCTCGGGTCTGGCCCAATCCTACTGAAGCAGAAATAGTTTTTGCAGTGCACAGATCATCTGATGTGGTGCCGACTTGTCCGACAAAAAAGGATTTACCAGCCATTTCTTCTTCATTGCTTATAGTTTGAGTTTCTGTTTCGACATCCAACCCGGTAATGTCACCGGTAAATGAACCAAACTCGGAATAGGTACCCGGAACTTTGTCTGAGTCAAAACTGGGTGTAACATCACTTATTACCATTATGAACGGTCGTGAACAGAAGTTATCATTATTATATGGACAAGTTGCTGCTGTGGTTGCATTCCATGTGTCAGTTGTAAGCCCTAGTGGAGATGCAGTATCTTTTGCCAATACCCCGTCATTAAAGGCTGTGGTTGGTCCGGTTTTGCCTTTAAAATATCTGAGGGCTTCATAATACATCTCAGAAATGGGATTACCCCAGTTTGTACAAGTACCATCGGTAAAATATGATCCAGCTCCCCATGAGCAGCTGTCTGTAGTATTATAATACCCTGTTCCTGTCCCTGGCAATGTCCCATAATCATATCTGGCGATTTTTATTTTATTTAATGTATTTATGATTCCATTACTAGCAGTATTAATTATTCCTGTGGTAGAATTTATTTCGTCCACCGTATCACTTACACCTGTTATCGGCCCTATATTTTTACGCAATACTCCACCTGATTTATTTTTAGTGTAAGAACCTGTAATAAGCCCAAAATTTATCTTTCCTGCTTCGCCATAGGTTTGGAGAAGCCCCACAGGTTTTATATTGCCATTTGGATATTGTTTAACCTTTTCGGTTCCTATAAGACCAGGAACAGCCACCTTAATCCTTGCTGAGTAATTGCCTAATCCAAGTAATTCAGAGGTAGCCGGAGTAAGTGACCAATAAAAAGGATTTGTGCTGTTGCTACCACGCTCACCATCACATACGCATTGCCATCTCTCATTTGAGGCCCATCTATTAAATTGACCTTTTGCGACCCTTATGACTGGAGGATTATTGTATGAATCCCTTGTTGTGTTACATAATGATATTGAAGTAACAGGGACAGTTGAAGTGTTAAAAGGTGTAAGCTCATTTATTGCAGGATCACCTGTACCCGGAGTATATACTTTTACCCAGCTGTGAGCGTCCTGAGGGATAAATGTCCTCTCGAGTATTGTATCCGTATTCGTATCAATGGATCTGTAACCACCAAATAACACTTTACGCAGGGTATCGATCCTGGACATGGCTGCCCAATTCAAAAAATTACCACTCCATTCACCATCAGCCGGATTTCCAGAAGTCTTTTTATCAGCACTTACCCTTACCGGGTAGAAATATCGATCTTTTTCAAGAGAGGGAGTTGAATTATATTTATATACCTTATAAGGATCAAAATAACCGTAATAATCTATTGAGTGCTTATATGTTGTGTCAAGCTGGCCGTCATCATCAAGGTCTGAGTAATCATCATATGCCTTATAAAACAGCTTGTGATCCTTTGACATAACCAGCATTACCGATGGTGGAACACTTGTGGTGTATACCTGTTCATCTCCTGCAGATGAAGGCGGATTAAAGGGAGTTGATCCCTCTCCGAAAACAGCTATTATTTCATGATCAACTATAATATTATCAAAGGTTCTCACATATGGGCTTGTCGGGCTTGGAGGCGGTCCTTCTGAGAATCCATCAACAACTACATCAGCGATATGATAACCTGCATTAGGGGTAATAGTGAAGGAGCGACTATCACCATGATCTACTTTTTGATGCGTCCCATCCCCTGCTGAACCAGGAACAATTGTACCCCAATCTCTTTGTATGGATGTTACTATATATCTGCCTCTAAACTCGACTTCAAGCACGATATCACTGTTTATCGTAACGCTGTTAGATGGGTTGTTAGTATTAATTGTTCCGCCATAGCTTCCGGATTTCACGACCCATTGTATAAATTTTGTTCCTATTCTTGGACCGGTAGAAACAGGTTCAAGACCTTGAGCATTTATTGAAACAGTATCACCATCTTCATATTTAAAAGCGCTAGAAGTGCCAATTACTTTACCAGCACTTGAAATGGAGCCGGGAAGGGTGCCTGCGCCTGCGGTAACCGTGGCCAGTTCAGTACGAGAGCTTCCTGAAGTAAAGGAAATTGTAAGGGTATAGACTGCCCTGACAGTTATGGCAAAAGTCTGGGATGCTGAAGTATCAGTGCCGCCGCCATCATCAGAAAGAGTTACTGTAATTGTGGCTGTCCCAGTGTCAGGAACATCAGCCGGAGTGAAACTGAGAGTTCCGTCTGAGGATATTGACGGGCCGGATGCAAAAATATCTGGATTTGTATTACCAGTTATATTAAAGGTAAGTGACTGATCCACTTCAGGATCTCCGTCATCAATGCCTGTTGCCCATGCTATGCTCTGTGCGCCCTGATCCTCGTGGATACTGATATCCGGGCCTTTTGTGAAAACAGGCACATCATTTACAGGATTTATCGTGATGGTAAATTTCTGAACCGGTGTTGTTAAGGCAACACCCCAGGCAGTGTCATCATCTGTTAAGGTTACAGATACAATTGCTGTGCCAGTAGCGTTTGGAGCAGGTGTATAGGTTAACTGGCCATTGGCAGAATTAATAGCTGGAAGCACGCTGAACAATGCATCGTTATCTGTGGTTACAGTAAATTTAAGAGTCTGAGTAACCTCAGGGTCTCCGTCATCAATGTCTTTTGCAAAGTTGTCAACCTTCTGAGCTGGCGCATCTTCATTCAAAAGCTGGTCGGGCCCGATGGTAAATACTGGCATATCATTTTGCGCACTGATTGTGATAGTAAATGTCTGGGCTGCTGTAGTTTGTGGATCTCCGCCAGCTGTATTATCATCTGTTAATCTTACTGTAACAGTTGCTATACCGTTTTTATTTTCAGCCGGTGTATAGGTCAGTTGCCCTGTGCTTGATAGAGCAGGCTGTTCACTGAACAAACTGTTATTATCATTTGTTACAGTAAAGGTGAGACTCTGCCCTGATTCATTTGCAGCCCCTGCTGAAATGTCTGTTGCCCAGTTGATTACCTGAGCTGGTGCATCTTCTGTTATAAGCTGGTCATTGCCTTTTGTAAATTCAGGCATGTCATTTACAGGATTTATGGTTACTGTGAATGTCTGAACAACAGTATCAGTAGTGCCACCTCCATTATCCTGCGCGGTTACAGTTATGGTTATCGGGCCGCTGGCAGCTGTATTTGCATCGGCAATCGGTGTAAATTCCAATGAGCCTGTTGTGCTGTTCTGTAAATAGGTTATGGTCGGGTTTGGTATTATCGAAGTGTCACTTGATGTCGCAGTTATTGTGACATTCTGACCATCCTCAATGCTGCCGCCTCCTTCATCTATACCTGATAGATTAACTGTTTGGGCACCTACATCTTCATTTATTGTTATATCTGACAGGGCATCAAGCGTTGGGGGATCATTTACAGCATTAACTGTAACTGTAAATGTGCGTATAGCACTGGCCGTTCCATCATTTACTGTTACTGTAATTGTTGCTGTTCCATTGGCCTGAGATACAGGGGTTATATTTAACGATCCTCCTGTAGCGTCTGCTGCGCCATCAGGTGTATAGTTTACTGTTATCCCGGAATCCGCTATCACAGACTGCATATTGCTTTTGGCCGTTACTGTTAATTCCTGGGCATCCTCATCTACCCCGCCTCCTTCATCTGCAGAAAAGGATACAGTGAGCGCTGTGTCTTCATCTGTAGTACTATCCGATATACTAGAAATATAAGGATCATCATTTACCGCTGTTATTTCTACATTAACAGTTATTGTATCTGTTCCACCGTTACTATCGGCCACCTGTACAACAAAACTGTCTGATCCATTATAGTTAGCTGTAGGAGTGTAAGCTATAGCTTTTGATGTGCCTGTTCCACTGGCAACAGCTGTGCCATTACTGGCTGGAGTGGATATACTCCAGGTAATTGTATCTCCATCAGCATCATTGGCGTTTAAGGCTAAACTGAATGCCGTCGGATTACTGTCCTCAGACATAGTTACTGATGCCGGTTTACTATCTGTTATGACAGGTGCATCATTTACGCTTTCTACTGTTACATTTACTGTTATTGTATCTGTTCCACCATT